>DOOY01000334.1 GCA_003514765.1 Nitrosomonas sp.
ACAGAATTCACTACTGCAGAGATAATGTTTTGTCCCAGATTGTTTGCGAAAGCGTTATTTTATTCCAAGCCTTTTTCTTCCCAGTTGATTGTACATTCTGATCGAGTTATCAAAATTTTTATGATATCTCTATAATAATCATTCATTTTGGATATCAACCTACACACTTCATTTGAGTGGTGAAATGGATTTCCTTGTTTACCTTTTTCTTTTTTAATACGTTTTGCCTCCGCATACTGACTTGGATCATCAAAGACATATCCGCCATGAAATACATTAGACCGGTATGCGTAAGCATCTTTTATGTTTTTCGCAATTGCTTTTCTATCGGAATCCGATTTTCCCAAGAAATGTGCGATTCTAATTCTTAATTTATAACTTACCTCGGTGTTATCATTAACCACCAATTGCTCAAGTGCTGCCACGATGTCAGCCAGAACATCCGCCCTAAACGGATTTTCCCATGCTACAGCGTATCTTCTCATGCTAATCAAAAGATTCTCCCAGCCAGATTTACCATGCATACTAAGAAAATTCATTCTTAATTTTTTATAGTTATTAACTTCTCTATTTGTATGTTTTTTAAAGAACCAGTTCCGTGGACGCCACGGTAAAGAAATAAGATTCCCAGACCAAGTATCTCTTGGAAAACCATCACGTACTAGAGCGTATGTTGTTACGGCGATCTCTTCACTTAAAAGACACCGCATTAAACATACTTCTTCATTGAGTTTTGATTTCCAGTCGAATGCATCAAATAAATCTGTTGATTTAAATTTGTAATCAGACGCTACAATTTTTTTTAGTTTTATTTGTTTTTCAAAGAAAATTGTTGTCCAAAGCTTAATACCGGAATCATGACAATACCCAGCTAGACTCCAGTTGAGTGATGCTATATGTGCTACTTTAGTTACTGGAAGCTGACGTATAACCAACCCGTCATTTAATTCAATTTTTTTTATAGGCGTAGACATATTTACTATAGGCGCATAGAGAAAATATTCTATGGTTGTTGAAGCAGATCAAAATATGTCTCGACATCGTCCCAAACTATATCAAATTTACGGCGATTCCATTTTTTGCAACCTGCGGATAAAAGGTAAGATATAAGGATAGTATTGGCTATATCTATACCAGTTTTATAATCAAGGCTTATTCCTATATCTGGGATAACAATCTGTTTATTGACAATTTCTGAGAATGGGTGTGTTTTTTCAAACAGTTTTACCAATTCTTTGCCATTATGCGTGTCGTATAATGCCGTATTTAATTTTTTTGGCAATTGCCACCAGTTCAACTCATCTTTTTCAACAAACTGATATCTTCCTTTTTTAGTTTGATGTGCCCTAGCGTAAAAACTGCGAGTTCTTTTTATTTCAGGAACTGCTTTACGAATATCAGGCAAATTATTACGAATAAATTGGATGTATTGTTCTTTTATATCATCTATTTTATTCATTTTATTACTTGGCTTCGCAAAATTAACTGATAAGTAATTGAATAGTTCCGGTATATCTTCTAAATTTTTGGTCTAATAACTGCAAAGTCGGTCTGCTTTGCAGGTTTGATAACTATATCTATATTACCTTTAATGAAATGGCATGCAGTTTTGAAGGTCACCGAGTGTTGGTCTTTTCATATTGCTTGTTTGATTTATTAAAAATTAATTGCAATTGACTGACCGGTTTTGGCCGAAAGCGACCCTGAAGAGCCACTCATCCCATATGAGAGGTTCATTTTACCAGTGGGTCTATCAGGGTATATTTTAATGAAAGCTAAATCAGGAAAATATTTTAAGATTTAAGGAAATATCGTGATGATTGCCATAATCGAGTCATATTTGATGTTTATCTTTATGACTCATGCAAGAAAGATATTTCATTTGCTCTTTTCATGTCGCCCACTTCTAAATGCATTATGAGTTTTTTCAATTCGTTATTTTGAAATTCTCTGTATTGCTGATCTTTTTCGCGTGTATCTTCATCGTAGTAATAATGATGAAGATTTGCATATAAATCAGGAAATTCTTTCATTGAGAGTGCTTCGACTTTTATTCTGGCATTTTCGCAGTCAATTTTGCCATCTAACAATGACCTCATTATGCTTAATAAACTATTGCACTCTGATTCCATACCTATTACAAATAATCAGTTAGTTCCTACACATTATCCATATATTTGGCATTAAAATAATTGAGCCGTTATGCCTATCGAATTTGACAACAATATATCATTCTAGATGAAGTAATGCATATTTTATAAAGATCGTAAAAATTATGAGTGCCTGAGATTATTTGCCCAGTGATTCGATGTTTTTTGAAAGAAATTGACTGACTAGTTTTGGCCGAGATCTGACGTTTAAAAATGAATATTATCAGTATTTTTCATTTTTATTTTAGAATACGTTACTTAGATTAAACCCAAACTTTTTATATTTTGTATCCATGAAAAAGACTGAATTGGCGTGTGATATGGGTATATCGCGTCAAATGGTTTACAAACTGATAGCCTTGAATCTGCCAAAGCCTAGCGCAAGCGAAACATTAATCTGTTCATGGCCAAGCATAACCGGATAGATGGCAATTCGGGAATCAGAAAACAGTGTAACGACCAATCATATAATCAATTGCATTCAGATGTTGCCACTATACAACTTGACCTTGAAGTTTGTGATGCCAAACTACTATACCGTAATGCACGTACAATGAAAGAAAAAGCTCTGGCATTACGCGCAGCAGTAGAATATGAAAAACGCATTGGTTCGTTGATCAGTAAAGCTTTAGTTGAAAAGTTTGTGTTTGAACTTGTACGGGAATTCAGGGATGGACTGACCGCATGCGCCTGTAGACTATCGCCCGAAATAGCCGGAAAAACCGATATTGCGGAAATCGAAGCCATACTGAATGAAGAACACAGGCAATTACTGAACAACTTTGCGAACACTATCGCAAGCCGCAAGACAACGTCAGAATGACGAATCCTTAACAACCTCAGAAAACAACTCGGAATCAACTTCGGAGTATTTTTAATAAAAAGGCAACATTTGGTAGCCTGATAAATTGCCTATGCTTGAATCAAACACAGGTTAAAAAAGTTATTAAATGCTAAAAGCTAACTTCTGTTGTTTATTCGCCATGTGGCACTGTTGTGGCACCGGAAGAAATAAACGATAAAATAATAACGTAACTTATTGTATTATTGGCGCCCTGAGAACGAATCGAACGTTCGACCTACCCCTTAGGAGGGGGTTGCTCTATCCACTGAGCTACCAGGGCTGCGCTGTCTGAATCATAATTCTACGCAAGTATTTCATATTGTATAAGCCACATGGTTCTGCTGAGATGCTTACCCCGTGTTCTCCTGATTTTAAATTTCATGGCAGCACAGATTTAATAAACTTGAATCTTGAGATCATAAGCGTTACTCAGTATAGTTTACTGATTTACTCAAAACTAACTTAAATTATGACAACAAGACACTGTCCACTTTTAATCCTCGGCTCAGGCCCGGCTGGCTATACAGCCGCAGTTTATGCGGCCCGCGCAAATTTAAATCCCGTCATTATCACCGGACTGGAACAAGGCGGTCAACTGATGACGACAACAGATGTGGATAACTGGCCGGCGGATGCGATGGGTGTGCAGGGCCCTGAGCTTATGGAACGTTTTCAGAAACATGCTGAACGATTTAATACTGAAATTATTTTCGACCACATTCATACCGCCAAGCTTAAGGAAAAGCCTATTACACTGACGGGCGACCAAGGCACCTATACATGCGATGCGTTGATAATCGCCACGGGGGCAACTGCAAAATATCTGGGCATCCCATCAGAAGAAGCATTTATGGGCCGCGGCGTATCGGCCTGTGCAACCTGTGACGGATTTTTTTATAAAAATCAGGATGTCGCCGTTATTGGCGGCGGCAATACCGCTGTAGAAGAAGCGCTTTATCTGTCTAATATCGCAAAAAGTGTCACTGTGGTGCATCGCCGGGAACAATTTCGCTCTGAAAAAATTCTCATTGATAAACTCATGGAAAAAGTCAGAAACGGTAATATTAATCTTGAATTGAATTTTGTGCTGGAGGAAGTACTCGGTGATAATGCGGGCGTTACTGGCATGCGCATCAAAAACACACAAAATGATACCACCAAGATAATTGATGTCCATGGCGTTTTTATCGCTATTGGACATAAACCAAATACGGATATCTTTAACGGTCAATTGGAAATGGAAAATGGCTATATCATCACGCAGGGCGGCAACCAGGGCAACGCAACCGCAACCAGCATCCCGGGCGTATTTGCGGCGGGCGACGTCCAGGACCATATTTACCGTCAAGCAGTAACCAGTGCCTCAAGTGGCTGCATGGCCGCGCTGGATACAGAAAAATATTTTGATCTGATGCAATAATTTGTCTGCATGAACACACGAATCGATTGATAATATGTCCCAAAACGATGATGCAACCAATACAGAAATGGATGACGAAGCATTGTTTCTCGCAGCTATGGAAGGTGTTGCGCCATTAAACGCGCCCGACAAGACTGTTCTCAAACTGAAAAAACCGGCACCCAGGCCACGACGCAAGAATCTTCGCGAGCAATTTTCTGACGCCGAATCCGAAGCAGTTACCCTTGATATTGACATGGGTGATGAATGGTCTTTTTCGCGGCCGGGTGTTTCACGACAAACCTTGCGGCGCTTAAAACGAGGTTACTGGGACACCCAGCTCAGGCTGGATTTGCACGGATTCACACAGGAAGCCGCAAAGCGGCAATTAGCGGCTTTTTTGGACGAGGCTTTGGCAAGAAATATCCGTTGCGTACAGATCATTCACGGTAAAGGTCTAAGTTCTAAAGACCGTGTACCTGTGCTGAAAAACAGAATCGGCAGCTGGCTGGTACAGCGTGGAACCGTGCTTGCCTTTTGTCAGGCCAGACCGGAAGATGGCGGAAGCGGTGCAGTAATGGTTTTGCTGAAAGGACAATAAAAAAGATAAGAGAGCATGCAATAACCGTCTACACAGCTACAATGATGGATTCGATTCGTGCGGAAAAGTTTTCTCATATTTCCTCTGACATTCAATGCAGCGTTGCGCGGAAGGATTCGCAATCAAACGTTCAAACCCGATTTCTTCACCGCAATCAACACAATCACCAAACTCAAGCTCCATAAGATATTTCTCTGACATTTCCAGCTCACGCATTTCATTGATTTGCTTATCAATCAATGCAGTGTCAACGTCAGCCAAAATATTATTAATGTCATCCGCCTGATTAATATTAAATTCCTCGCCGCTTTCCACCAGTTCACTGCGAATTTCTGCTTGCAGTTCCAAATAACGTTTGTGCAGCGCGGATTTGATTTGTGCTAATTGTTCTTCTGTAAAATTTGCCATCACATGCATCTCCTGCCTGACATGGATATATTGTTTGTTAGCGATCAGTTATAACTTTAGATAGATTTCAAATGATTACGATAGTTTCCAGTCAATGATACTGATTTAATATTCCTTTATTCCGTTTACTTCGTTAATTTTTAGACGCTCTAAATCTGAAACAATTTCCGCTGCATTACGCGCTGCATTCGCTGAAATATATACTTTGGCGATTGTGCCCAGCGGATCAATTAAAAAAGTATTGCGCCTAGCGAATTTAACAACGCCCAAGTTCAATAACGAGCGATAACGCGCGACCGTTTCTGCTGTTGTATCAGCCAGTAATAAAAACGGCAAATCAAATTTCTTCGCAAAATGCGCATGGCTGTCAACTGTGTCTATACTGATACCGACGACTTCAGCATCCAGCACTTTAAGTTTGTGAAGATCATCACGAAAGCCACAGGCTTGACGGGTACAGCCCGGCGTATCATCTTTTGGATAAAAATACAGTGCCAGCCATTTACCTCTGAAATCAGTAAGCGAGTGTAAATCACCATTCTGGTCTGCTAATTCAAAATCAGGCGCCTGCTGACCCGGAGCAAGTGAATCGCGTCTGGATAAATAAAACCAAACAACCAAGTCTAGCACTACGATGATAAACAACCACGCCATTCCGTTGCTCCAAAGTTGATAAAAACGCGTACGCTGTCAATGTTGATATGACAGCATACCGCCTCACATAAAATTCTAATCATAGGGTAAATTGAACCAAGATGCCAGTTGCTGACAATTGTCACAGCACCTCCCGCTAATTCGAAAAACATTTACCCTAAAATCAATTTGATGAATCTTTTATGAAATTTGTTTTTTCAGGAAAAGCGAAACCATCCGAGTGTGTTGTCGTTAAATAAAACCGGGCACATTGCTGTGGATCGTTAACAATTAAAGCAATTTCTGTAGTAATTTTCCAACAACCTGAATAGAAGCGAATTAATGATGTCTAGAGGTTTATCGAGATGGATAATGGGAACGAACAGAACCCTTGTTGCCAGGTAAACCCGGTGATTGCGGAGCAACCGTGAGAAATAACCGCATGTTTCTGGAAGCCCGTACTGTGGATTTGCCATACAGGTGCGCCCCGGCGCGATCTACCCGAAGCTCTGGGTAACTGGCATACCGTGTACACACGTTATGATTGATGATTCGATTGTTCGACTGCATCAACAGGGCACTCCCTCTAAAAAAATTACAGGAAGAAGCGGTTGGAAAAACAAGAGACGGCCTGAGTACCAAAATACATGCAGCTGTTGGTGCCCTGGGCAATCCTGTTAGACTGCGGCTGACAAAAGGACAAGCCTCGAGTATGGTCAGACGAATGCGCTGATTGAACAGATTAAAACCAACTATATTTGGCGGATTGCAACACGGTATGAACGACTAAAACGAAATATCACGCTATGCCATATTTGGCAAGTTCGATGATATGGCTGACTTAAATTGTAACGCTCCATGGCTCAAACTTCTTCTGATCGGCTCAAATATGCATTACAAAGAGAGCATTTTGAGCCAGTTCTTTTACACCGCCGCAGTAACGCAGAGAGTTTCCAATAAGCCCGTCAAAACCAACAGTTTGCCTACACGACATAAGCACTAAATTGTTGATCTGGCCATACCCACAAGAATGCAGCATGACACCGGACTGCTGGAATACCAGAAAATTGATGGAGCGTTTTCACACATGCAGCAAAGCAGTTAAACCTGTCATGTATTGCCCTGCCACGCTACGGGCTACAACTCGCGGCACCACCGCCCGTGATTGAATAGCCAATGCAAAAGATGCAATCAATTGGCTGATTACATTACGAAGATAACTCTCTATATTTCTTATTTAAATTGCCGTTAAATACAGTCATTGTATGTTAATTTGAAACAGCAGTAAGCACTACCAAGTAATGACTGTCTGAAATTCATACCTTTGTCGAATAATAAAGAAATCACTGTCATACCGTTATCTGGTTAAATATAACTCACTTTAGGAACAATCACATATAATGCAATCATCTGAGACAACAGACGAACTTGAAATGCAGTCAAAATTTCAGGCGGGAGAAAATTCTCCCATGCACAGCAACCAAAATACAGTCAGCAATAATCAATTCACATTTAAAGATATGCGATTAAAAATTGGTGACCAGCTACAAATTAAATTGTCTCCACAAACAACGGGTATTCGTTATTCAGTAGACAATGAATATTGCGTGACTAATTTGATCGGCTATTATCAAGACCGTTCATTATTAGTATCAATTCCTCACTCGGCTCATACGGCTGAATGTTCTATGATGGAAAATGACAAATTAGCGATATATTTTTTTAGTGGACAAACATTATTCAAATTTATATCCTATATTGACAAGATCATATCTTTACCATACAGATACATGCATCTATCATTCCCCAGCCAGATCTCCGGGCAAACCATCCGAAAATCAAGACGCATAAATGTCTGTTTAGAAGCAACCGCCAACAACAGTGACACACCCACAATCATTACTGACATCAGTACAGCAGGTGCAAAAATAGAAACCAGTTCTGATATTGGACAACCAGGCGATTTAATAGACCTAACCTTTACAATTAATCTGTATGAAAAAGAAACGCAGTTAACGGTAAAAGCCATCATACG
>DOOY01000020.1 GCA_003514765.1 Nitrosomonas sp.
ATTGGTATACCGTCCCCGTAATTCCCGGATTATGGGGTTTTACACTTTCAGTACGCGGATAAGGTCGGTGCCGCCGACGACCCGATGCTGGGTCCCAGCGGTCACAACAACGACATCTCCTGCTTTGATGTGGCCGAGCTCCTTGGCCCGGCTTACAGCGAACTCCAGTTTGGCACTATCGTCACTACCTTCCTCGCAGAGTAGCGGTATCACGCCCCAGTTCATGGACAGGCGCCGCGCCACCTGCTGAGAATAGGTTACCGCCACGATCGGGCAGTCCGGGCGATTCTTGGAGATTAACCGGGACGTGAAGCCGGTTTCGGTAAGGCTGAAGATGGCAACGGCTTTGAGCTTTTCTGCCATGTTTACCGCCGACTGGCTGACTACCTCAGGAATGATGTTGAGCGGGTCCATGCGGGTTTTCTGTAAGTAACCATACTCGCTCAGCGATGCTTCCGTGCGCTGGGCAAGAATGGACATGGTGCGCACCGCTTCAACCGGGAATTTACCTATCGCAGTCTCTCCCGAGAGCATAACCGCCGATGTGCCATCAAGAATAGCGTTGGCCACGTCGCTGGCCTCGGCGCGGGTGGGTTTGGGATTGCGTTCCATGGAGGCAAGCATCTCGGTAGCGGTAATCACTGGCTTGCCGTTCAGTACCGTGGTACGGATGATCTTTTTCTGGAATCCCGGCACCTCCGCCAACGGCAACTCGACGCCGAGGTCACCACGTGCCACCATCACTCCGTCAGCTGCCTTCACAATTTCCTCAAGGTGCTTGATGCCGGCTTTATTTTCGATTTTGGCAATGATCGGCGTGCGCTGTCCCGTTTCCAGAAAAATATCCCGGATACGGTGGATATCATCCGCGCTTTGCACGAAAGATGCAGCCAGATAGTCCACATCATTGTCTGCAGCAAACTTGATTTCCCGGGCAATGTCATCCCTGAACTCAGGACTCACCGCATTGACCGCCAGCTCGGTATCAGGCAGGTTGACACTCTTGTTTTCTTTCAAGACACCACCATGGACAACCTGGCAGACGATGTCGTTATTTGCAACCGAAGTAACTTCGAGCTCGATGGCGCCATCATCAATCAGAATCGGGGTTCCCGGCTTTACTTCACTGGGCAGGTTTTTATAGGTCACGGAGACGCCTTCCCCGGTGCCGATGCGCCCGTCCGTGTACAGGGTAAATTTCGTGCCGCGCACCAATTCTACCGGACTGTCACTCAGTTTGCCGGTGCGAATCTCGATCCCGCGGGTATCGACCATTATGGCCAGTTGCACGCCCATTGCGTTGGAAGTATCACGGATGCGGTCCAGGCGGGCCTGGTGTTCCTCAAAGGTGCCATGGGACAGATTGAGGCGAGCGACATTCATTCCCGCAGCGATCATTTTTTTTAGAATATCGGGTGAATCACTGGCCGGGCCGATGGTGGCAACGATCTTGGTTTTGCGTAGGTTGCTCAGATTATTCATTCATTGAGTTATGTGTCAGGGCTTGCTCTCATCCGGAGGAAAACCGTGGCTTGGTAGCCCGGTCGATTATAAACTATGGAATATAGAATGTGAGTACCAAAATTTGGCGAGTAAAAAGTATATAAAGAAAGAATCGCTACGTTCCTTGTTGACCGATAACTTTCAGATTATCGATTGCGTTTGAGTGCCTAAATTTGAGATGCGGTGAGTATACAATGAAAATAAAGTGATAAAAAAATAAATTCTTTTTCACTTTGCTTAACATTAAATCATTGATATGGGTCAAGATGATGTGAAAGAAATCACATGTCTGCTATGGTTATCATCGGTGGCATCAGACCGAGCAATGGGGTCACCCATATATGGACTCATCCAGAATTGCAAGATAATTTTTTTAGGCAAGAAAGAGTAATGAGTGCAACTCTATATTCGGTCTATTAGCAGAAGACAAAGTTGTTTTGTGGCCCTGATGGAATTTGCGTTCCTAAGTCTCTGCTGCCAAACAGCATAAACGCAGCTTTATTCCACCGTCTATTACATATACCGCATTCGTTTTATCATTATCTTTGGTGTCAAAAGCAGACCGCTTCACACCAGTCACCCATCTGGATTATGGCAAGAATCATTTTTAACATCAGCGGGGTTAGTATCGATTGAATTTAAGCAAATCATAGATAGCTAATCAGTTTCGAAAACTACAATGGGTTCCCGGCTGCGCCGCAATAGCCAGAGCAAAGGTATTTCCGGGTTAGCATGCTTAATTAATTGATCCAGTAATTGCCGTTTATTTTTTCCCGTCACAACCAGCACAATATGCTCGCTGTTGACCAGTGCTTCGAGTGAAAGGCTGATGCGCGGGGATGGTGCCAGGGGTGGATGAACAGCGAGGCACAGTTGCCCGGTTGTTTCGTCAGTTTCTTCATGCAATTTCAAACCGGGAAACAGCGATGCGATATGGCCGTCCTCGCCGAGGCCGAGTACGGTGAGCGTGAACGGTTGAGGAATTTTTTCCAGGCGTTGATGAATTTCAGGTATGGCTTCGGCAGCTGCTTCATGATCGGTTTTGAGCCCGATGAATTGTGTTTGATCCTGTAAGTGTTCGGGTAAGTGTGCCAGTAAATGGTTTCTGACCAGATGTTCGTTGGAATCTTCTGATTCGGTATCCACCCAGCGCTCATCACTTAAGGTAATAATGATGTGATTCCAGGGTAATGATTTTGCCGCCAGTGCGGGCAGATAGAAACGTGGGGTACTGCCGCCGGGGACGACGAGACTGGCTGTTTTTTGACTTTTAAGTGCATTGGATAAAACGGCTGCGGCATAATCGGCAAAGCTGCGTGCGAGTTCATTAATATCCGTGTAATAATTTCTTTCCATAAGAGGCTATGCGTTGACGAGTGGCCATAAATCAGCAACTACTTTCGTTCCGGGCGGAAACGGATTGTCATCGCCGGGGCGAACACGGCCCAGGAATGCGGTGCCGTTGGCCTGCGCGCCTTCGTAATCGGCCATGGCGTCACCGATCATCAAGACTGATTTGGCTGTTAGTGCATGATTGGATAGGATTTCCGCAATCAGCGTTTTTTTGAGCTTGGGTGCACCGCGCACCTGTTTAAAATAGGATGAGAGACCGCGCCGTTCGACGATGATCTTCAGTTCGACTTCCGGCGTGCCGGACGCGACAAAAAGCGGTATTCTCCCGGCTTGCCGGCGGATGAGCTCATATGCGCCCGGCACCGCGTCACAAGCGACGATGGCTTCCACAACGAGTTCGGAAAAACGCCGATCCAGTGCTTTTTCTTCTTCCGGTGTCAGTGGGACTCCCTCCAGCAAGTATTGCTGAAAATAACGGAATTTGTTGTAACGTGACAGGCCGCCATTTTGCGTATGGTATTTGACGACTTCAGCAACCACGTTTTCACCATGGGAGCGGTAGAGTTCAGCAAATGCCTGTGTCTTGATTTCGCCGGACTCGGTAACAACACCGTCAAAATCGAAAATAATTGCCTGCCATTCTTCCATATCTTTCATATGTATTACGCCCGATTGTCGGATGTTGATGGTGTGGCATCGTCATTTTCATCCGCATGTTCCAGATCCTGATGAATTTCACGGATGCAGTCGAGTAATCCCTGACCGAGATCGACATGTTCGTTGAGCACCAGTTTGCGGCCAATGCGTGGCTGAAATGCATAAGGCGTTATTTCATAATGATGCACGGTATTGGCTTCATCAAAATGAAGTGTTACCGGCCACGGCATGATTTCGGAAATCATGGTCATGACATCGCGGATGCGCAGTTTTTCCTGTCCTGTCAGAATTAAATGCCGGTTGGCGTATTCCGGTGCAAGTATCTGTACACTCATTCGGGCGGCGTCTTCAACATGAATATATTCACGCATGGCATTGCCGCCGCCCTTGTAGGTGATGGTGCGATGAGTGATGGCTTCGTGCAGCATGCGGTAGATGCCGTTGCGCCGGTCGCTGCGCCTGCCGTATAGAGAACCGTAGCGCAGGATGTTGTATTCGAGTCCGTAGCGTTCGTGATAGGTTTCGGTGAAGCGTTCGGATGCCTGCTTACTGGCGCGGTAAAATGAACCGGATTCCGAATAAACATAAACGCTGCTGGCGAAAACAAAACGGCGCGCATTCGCCTGACGGGCGGCTTCGAGCACGTGGGTATTGCCAAGCACGTTGATGGCGGCGGTTTCCACGGGTTTGTTATGCGCTTCGTCGATATCGGCAATGGCGGCGAAGTTGTAGACTATGTCCGCACCCTTAACAGCATCAATCACTTGTTGAATATCCATGATATTGCCGACGATCATTTTCTGATCTTTTTTCAGAAAAGGGGAGGGGCTACGGTCGAACAAACGTACCTTGTAACCTGCAATGGTGAGCGCATCGGCGACATGGCTGCCGAGAAAACCGCTGGCGCCGAAAACGATGACCGTTTGTTTGGAAGGGGTAAAAATCGCGCTATCCGTCATTGATCAGGCCGGTTTTGACAAGTCCGCTGAGTAAGTTTTCTGCAGCCTCCAGTTCCATACGCTGGCGCGCTTCTTTGGCCAGAGAACCGACATGCGAGGACAGGATAAGGTTGTCGCATTCAAGCAAAGGGCCCTGGTAAGGTTCCTGTTCGAAAGCGTCGAGTGCCGCTGCACCCAGTTTGCCAGTATCCAGCGCAGCCTTAAGCGCCTGCTCATCAATCAGTCCGCCACGGGCAGCGTTAATGACCAGTGCGCCGGATTTTATCCGCGCAACTGCCTGAGCGTCCAGCAGATGATGCAACTCGGTGCTGTAAGGCGTATGCAGACTGATAATGTCTGCGGTTTCAAGCAGTTCATCCAACGTTACAAGCTTGACATCGCTGGGCGGCTGGTCGACATGCGGATCATGCGCAATGACATTGGCCTCGAAAGCCCGGCACAGTTTTGCCACGCGTTTGCCGATATGACCCAGGCCGATCAAACCAACCGTCTGCGCGGCGAGTAAGCCGCCTTGTGTACGCGGCCACTCGCCTTTACGGATTTGCCGGTCTGTTT
>DOOY01000284.1 GCA_003514765.1 Nitrosomonas sp.
CCTACATTATAACCAAAACCGACGCTGTCACCTTTGAGCGAGACATGTCCGTCTGCAGCCTGTGGCAACAGTCCTTGACCGGCACAAGCCATTGGCCCCAGCGCTTGTAGACAAACCGTTCCGAAATCGATTGCGTTAGTCAATCTGCTTTTCAGATATTGCACATCAAGACCGGCGCCGATAGACAGTACCTCGGTGACTTTTAGAGATACAGCAGGATTAAAATTGACCGTAGCAAGTTCCGAATCAATTGCCTGGTAACGCCCTTTCCAGTCTGCGTGATAACTGCTTTCCATGCCAAAAGGGATGTTGACACCCAGGCCAACGGCGATACGCTCTGAAAGTTTCTGTACATAATAAAAATTTGGAATTAAGACTACATGCGGTGAATCGCCACCACTGCCACCCTGTAGTTGCGCACCTCCGACTAATGGATTTAGATGTGAGCCGCTGTCATGGAACCTGGCTGACGGTACTGCAACATAACCGGCAAAAGAAACCAATTTACCTTGGACATGACTCATAGCACCAGGATTGAAAAATACCATGCTGCCATCTTCAATGTTGGTCGGCGCGCCCGAAAAAGCCTGACCTAGTTCCTTGACACTATGCTCCATGACGGCAATGCCTGCACCCGCTGCCGATAATGCATAAATGTAAGACAAAAGACAACACAGGCAGTAAAAGCTTTGATGAAAATAATGAAAGGTATTTTTAAGCTTGATATTTTTCTCCAAAATCCTATTGTAAAGCGGGATATTGCGATAAAATCAGATCGTGTGATGCGGCCTACCACTTCTTTTTAAAAATTTAAACCTGTAGTTATTTTTATCCTTTTTTTGAAATGGTCTTGCAAGAGACCTCTCTAATACTATTCTCTTTTATTTTCAAACTTTTCGCAATAATTCCGAGCACAGTTTCCATAGATAAAAGCTTTAATGAAAAATGAAACTAAGCATTCAACTTTGTCAGATCATTTCAGCGAATCGAAAATAGCAGTCTCAAAACATACTGAGGAAATTCGTACCGAACAGATCAGGCTGCTTTTTCGACTAAGCAACACAGCCTTTCTGGCAACGCCTTTTCTAGCAAGTATTCTTGTTCTGGTTCATTGGAACCATGTTCCCAGACAATGGCTGTTTATCTGGTTGATATCGATATGTTTGCTGACAGTTGTCAGATACTTGCATGTGAGGATATATCTCAAACGCAAGAAACCCGCAGCCGATTCGGAAAAACCGGTTAACGTTTTTTTGATCGGTACATTTCTAGCCGGGTTACACTGGGGCCTGGCCGGTGGCGTTTTTTTTGTCGATGAGAGCCCGGTTCATATATTGTTTCTCGCCTATTTGCTTGGGGGCGTTGTGGCCGGTGCCACCTCTACACTTTCATCGTACAGAGGCGCATTTCTGATTTTTTCTGTACCGGTACTATTGCCATTTACCTACCAGGTCATATCACATGGTGGCGAAACACACACCGCGATTGCTGTCACCTATTTGCTGTTCCTGTTACTGATGATACGCATTTCATTATGGAATTATCACACGGTCGCAGATTCCTTGCGTTTGCGTTTTGAGAATTCGGATCTGATTGATCGTTTGCTGTCAGCAAAAGATCAACAATTGATGACCAATCAAGAATTGGAGGCTCAGATCGAAGAAAAAAAACATGCTGAAAAAGCATTGCAGACTGTAAATAGCCAGTTAGAACAGCGAGTTATTGAGAGAACGGAAGCGCTGGTTCAATCCAATGATAAATTAGTACAGGAAAAAGAACTGTTCAAAGTGACATTGGCCAGTATAGGTGATGCTGTAATTACGACTGACTTCGTCGGTAATATCACGTATTTGAACCCGACAGCAGAACTGCTTACCGGCTGGAGCAATCGGGAAGTGTGTGGTCTTCCATTGCAGCATGCTTTTCAGCTCACTGACGTCGTTACCCAAAGTCCTATTAAAGACTTGCTGGCGGACGATTTAAAAAAAACCATGCGTAACGGTCAAAATCGGGAGTGTTTGCTGATTCGTAAAAATAATCAGAAATCCGTCATTAATTATGTAGTGGCGCCTATTTTTGATGGAAAAAAGAATATGATTGGATCGGTATTGACTTTTCGTGATGTGACAGAACAGCGTGAATTGACACAGAAACTGACCTATCAGGCAACGCATGACGCGTTGACCGATCTGCTTAATCGTAATGAATTCGAGGTGCGGCTTGCTCAAATCCTGAAATCTACGCGTGAGAATCATTCACATGCATTGTTGTATCTTGATCTGGACCAATTCAAAGTAGTGAATGATACTTGCGGACATGATGCCGGCGATGAGTTGTTGCGGCGAGTGAGCGCGTTGCTGCATGCCAGACTGCGCCACCGTGACACCTTTGCACGGCTGGGTGGCGATGAATTTGGTATAATACTGGAACACTGTCCACAAGAAAAAGCGCTCCGCATTGCACATGTACTGCGCGAGCTCGTGCAGGATTTTCGCTTTCAGTGGCAAGATAAGACGTTTACTATTGGTGTGAGCATTGGATTATTTCCAATAAACCAGACCAATATAAACTTGGCAAAAGCACTCAGTGCGGCTGATAGCGCTTGTTACGCCGCTAAAGACAGTGGACGAAACCGGATTCATGTTTATCAGGAAAAAGACAGTGTACTGCTAAAACGTTCGGGTGAAATGCAATGGTTGCCACGTATCCGGCAGGCTATCGAAGAACAGCGATTTCTGTTGTATTACCAGCCCATTATGCTGACTTCTCAGAAGAAAGAACCCGAAGAGCATGGGGAAATCCTGCTGCGTCTCCAGGATGAACAAGGCAAGCTAATATCACCCGGTGTTTTTTTGCCCTCTGCTGAACGTTATAACCAGATGACCATGCTTGATCGCTGGGTCGTTGGAAGTGCTCTCAAATTACTCAAGGCGGCTTCTCAAAAGCAAAGCAAAGTTATCTTTGCGATTAATTTGTCTTCACAATCTTTGGGAGATGAAGGGTTTCTTGATTTTGTGGTGGAACGTATCAAGAAAGAAAACATCAGTCCTTCCAGTTTGTGCTTTGAAATCACTGAGAACGTTGCATTAGCAGACCTTAAGCATGTCACTCGGTTTATTTCAACACTTAAAAAACTGGGTTGCCGTTTTTCTATGGATGACTTTGGCAGCGGTCTGTCATCATTTGGGTACCTGAAAGATCTTGAACTTGATTATTTAAAAATTGACGGGCGCCTTGTTAAAGATATGATCACTGACCCGGTTGATCGTGCAATGGTAGAGGCGATACATAATATCGGCCATGTCATGAAACTTAAAACCATTGCTGAATGGGTGGAAAATGACGCGACACAAAATTTGCTCAAGGAAATGGGTGTGGATTATGTTCAAGGTTTCTGGCTTGCCAAGCCTTATCAAATTGGCAGTAAAATGACCGATAAAAACACACATAAGAAATAGCATTTAATCGTTATAATTTGAAGACACAGT
>DOOY01000105.1 GCA_003514765.1 Nitrosomonas sp.
TCGAGAGAAATCAATAGCCTGCTTGAAAGATTATCACGGGGGCTTCGCCAACAAGCAGAAACAATTCCTTTTCTGGATGGAATGAGTGAAGCATTGTTGTCCGATGACAAAGAAAAAATCACTGACATATTCGATCAACACTGGACCTTATTGCATTTTCATAATGGCGTAGAGTTTGTTCGTTTTTACAATGCCTCGAATCAATTAACAGCTGACTGGGGCGTTACCGAATCCAGTGACAATGATGATGAAATTATTCTGCAATGGGTCAAGCAGGTTAATCAGGATGAGGTCCCGATCAACCCATTACTTTGTAGAAAAAGCTGTATCCAGCTTACGGTGGCCCCGCTGTTGATTGAAGGACAAACCGGGGGGATTGCCGTCATTGGCATTTCCCTGGCAGATGCACTCCTGGCATTCAGACGCATATCTGGCGCTGAAATCGGTTTATTGCTGCATGATTCCAACCAGACTGTAAATACTTTATATATCGAGCCGTGGGATACTTATATCGCAGCACTTACCAATAAAAATGAAAGTTATGAAATTTTAGAACATGCCGCAAAAACGTATCCTTCCATGGATAGCCTCAGAGAGATTGTCCAGATTAATTGGAAAAACAATTATCACCAGATTAAGCTTTATCCATTACAATCAGTTAATGCAAATGAGGCACATCTGGTAGTCATTTCCGATGTCACCTCAGCTGTCAACAATATTCATGATTCAATCTGGACAATTGCATTGATTGGGTTGCTCGGACTTGTCATTTCAGAATTTCTTTTATTCGGCATTTTTACGCGCTTACTCTCACGCTTAAAAGACGTCTCATATACCCTACCATTATTATCCAGTGGTCAATTTGAAGATTTCCGGCATTCACTCGCGATCACAAAGAAAAAACAATTGTACAGAGATGAGATTGATATGCTTTACGACGCAGCTGTCAAATTATCAATACAGCTTGAAGATTTAGAGCATAAAGTCTCTTCTCGAACTAAACTGCTCATTGAGCAAAAAGATACGCTCAGCAAAGAAAGAGACTTTGTTGCTAATTTACTTGATACGGCCCAAGTCATTGTTTTAACGCAAAACGCACATGGCAAGATTATTTCTTTGAATGCCTATGGTGAAATGCTAACTTATTACTCTGAAAAGGAACTGCGGGATACGCCGTTTCTAAATATTCTTGTGTCCGATTATGACTCACAAGATTTATCCATGCATCTGGATGAAATTAACAAAGGACTAAGAGAACAACTACGTCACGAAGCCATTACACACTGTAAAGATGGTACGACGCGTCATGTCGCCTGGTTACACTCACGTCTGTCCTGGAACTCTGCTGACGATCCATCAATCTTATCGGTTGGTCTTGATGTTACCGAATATAAGCGGGTTGAAGGCCATCTGGCTTGGTTGGCAGATCACGATCCTTTGACCAATCTTTTTAATCGACGCCGCTTTAGCGAAGAACTTGAACAGGCAATTAGTCGGTCTGATCGATATCAACACGCAGGTGCACTACTTTTTTTTGACCTTGATCGTTTTAAATACATTAACGATACCAGCGGCCATCAAGCCGGTGATGCATTACTCAGGATGGTAGCTGGAATGTTATTGCGTACAATTCGGTCGGATGACATATCAGGACGTTTAGGCGGTGATGAATTCGCTGTAATTCTACCCGAGATAAGTACAGGAGGCGCCATCGAAGTCGCTAAAAAAATTCTTACGCATCTCAATGAAACGCAGTTAACAATTAATAGCCGGACGCATAAGGTTTCAGCAAGTGTTGGAATAGCGCTTTTTCCTGAACATGGCGAGAATGTGCATGATTTACTGGCAGCGGCGGATTTAGCCATGTACCAGGCTAAAGACACCGGACGCAACGCCTGGTATTTGTTTTCTAACGAAGACCGCAGTCGCGAACGTGTGCAAACACTCGTTTACTGGAAAGAAAAAATTGAATATGCGCTTCTGCATGACAGTTTTGTGCTTTACTTACAGCCAATTATGAATATTCAAACGCACGAAATAAATCACTATGAAGTGCTGCTGCGTATGCATGATTTCGACGGTTCAATTTTGTCTCCGGCTGGATTTATTTCAGCAGCAGAACATACTGGATTAATACATTCAATTGATCACATGGTTTTGCGTAAAGCCATTACTCAGGCCGCAAAAATCAATCAGAATGGAAACAACATCAGCTTCTCGATCAACTTATCAGCACATGCATTTAATGATCCGGAATTATTGCCAATTATCAAGCAAGAATTGATAAGCCACGAAGTAGACCCCAAAACACTCATGTTTGAAATTACCGAAACCGCTGCTTTGGAAAATCTTCCGGGTGCGCGCGGGCTTATGAAAGAAATTAAAGAACTCGGCTGTGGGTTTGTGCTTGATGATTTCGGCGTTGGTTTTTCATCTTTCTACTATTTAAGAGAACTTCCGGTTGACACAGTTAAAATTGATGGCTCTTTTATACGCAATATGACAGAAAATAACGATGATCAAATTCTGGTTAGTGCCTTGTGTAATGTAGCAAGCGGTTTTGGTAAAAAAATAACTGCCGAGTTTGTCGAAAACGAAAAAATATTTTTGCAACTTAAAAAAATGAAAATTGACTACGCTCAAGGATACTATATCGGTAAACCGGCGCCCTATAACAACTATTTTCAACAGAGCGAGCTTGCTGAATAATGAAAAACATTCAATTTAGTGTAGATTTTTCAAATAATATTTGTAGCTCTATAGGGCTACAAACCCTTTCAAAATGTCACGAATATTTATCGAATATACTCATGTGCAGCAGAAACGCTTAAATTTTCCTTATTCAACAATTCTGCTTGCTCTACCAGTAATTCAATATCATCCCAACCAGGTTCTTCGGTCGATGGAATCCACCGCGCACGTAAATAACCATTCCGATCAATCAAAAATTCCATATGATTTGGAACTGATCCACGCCCCAGTAGATCTGGATGACTCAAAGTACGTCGTGATAATGCATAGCTTTGCGCTATCTCTTCACCGCCTTGTGTTACCACAGGAAAAAGTAAACCTTGAGTAATTTCAACCAGCTCTTCCGGCGCTAATTTCTTTGCAGGAACAGCTAGAACTGCAATATCTAGCGCGTTGAGTTTTTCAAAATTTTGCTTAAGTTGTTCAATTCTATCTGCTGATTGCGGCCATGTAAAAATCACCAGCAACACAGATTTCTTGCCACGAAAATCCTGAAGAACGCCTCTCGTACCATCATGCGCAGCGTAAGAGAATACAGGCGGCTGAACATTGGTTCTGTTCGGTATGATTTCAGGTGATAAAATGCGCGTTTGATAGCCGCGTGACAAGGCATACACATAATTGACCAAATCCCAGCGTTCTTCTTCTGACAACTTATCAGCATAGCCAGGCATGTCGGTATTTTTCATGCCAAATGTTATCCAGTGATAAAAATCACCAGGCGTATGCTCCACAGTATGTGGCTCGGTTAACATATCCGGCACTACAGTCGATAATGTTCTTGCTTTGATTCCATTTCCCTTGCCCTGATGGCCATGACAGTCTATACAATATTCAGAATAAAGCTCCGCGCCATATGAAATTGAAATTGCATCAAAAGGTACAGGCGGTTTTTGATAAGTTTCGGGATACGCTTCTATAACCAAAGGAGGAAGCGCAACAGCCATCCCAGAAATAATGAGTGCTACAGGAATCGCAACCAGCCGTTTCATACCCCAATTCGCCACTCGACCGAAATATAAAACGCATAGAGCTAGTACGACAATTGCTATCCCACTCCATACTTGTATGGCGACATTTTCAGTACCCCATGTTGCAATAATGGAAAAGCGGAAAGAAAAAGGCCACTCTTCTATGATGACATGTTTAGCAGGGGTCGTATTATTTGCAAGAATCGTCGCAACCAATACTAATAGTATCGCCAACAGAAATTCAACCCGTACCCATTTGCGCATCCCGGCTGCGCTTTTTTGAGTCTCTTGACTATTTTGACTATTGGAAAATAATGGTAGCCAATAGGATCGCACACTCGAAGCGATGATCAGAATAATACACAATAACAATATTTTTACATTAAGCAACCAACCATATGGCGTCGCCACCAGCGCTGCATAATCACCATCAAAAATATGATCTCCCACGACAATTCCTGTTATCACGATAAATAACATAACGGGCAGAGCCATTGCTGAGAATCGTTTTAGTATTCGAATATCCTGAAGGCTGGTCTTTTTACTTTTAACTTGCTTTACATATTCATATTTTAACAAGAGTAAGGCAGGTAATCCTCCTAGCCAAACACCCGCCAGGATGATATGCAGCGCATAAGGCACAAAACTCGCAATTGACAAACCTTCTGCGGCCACATGGCTGACCATGGCATCAGCTATCAACGGAAATATTGCCATCAATGCGCATACTACATAGCGCCCGCGCGTTCTGATATTTTTTAGAAGATAGATAACTGCTAAAGTTAATAAAATAGCAGAAATCACATGACCAGCCCAGATCTGGCCCGTTCGCGTGTTACTAATAAAATCAAACCAAATATTTAACTGTAGTATATTGCCAATTTCACCTGTAACTTGTCCAATCGTTGCTGCGAGAATAATAACAAGCCCAATGACAATACTTATAGCGAGTTTTGGAAATAATCTTTCTAACCTTTCAACCCATTGCGCTGTGTAAGGACGTTTGTCCGCACCCACAATAACTAAAAAAACACAACTCCCCAATAAAATCAAATTTGCCGCTAGCTGGAACCAGCGAGCGGCAGCCGCAATAACTTCTAACATTTCATCATTGACTATTTTTTATTCTGAAACCATAATTCGATTCAACGACATGTCCATCAACGGATAATACACGAAATTGTACTTTGTAACTTCCTGGCCCCAATTCCGGCACTGCAAGTACGACAGATTTCCGATCATCCTCTGCAGCTTGAGGTTCATTATTTGTGACATTGTTATCATTTGAATCCAGAACAACTACGGATGCATAAGCAGCTTCAATTTCTTCACTGAACCACAGTTGTACTTGGGATGGCGATTCAGTAAGAGAAGCTCTTCGTGGCGGGTCGGATTTGACTAACGATGCATGCGCCCATACATTAGACACTTGTGTTAACAATAAGAACAGGCAAAGGCATATTGTTAGTTTCAAAATTTTTTTTATCACTGTCTCATTAGATTTTTTAATTTGCATTTTATTTACCATTTTTATTGCACTTTTAATAAAAGCCTTTGTGGAAAACAGTTTTGAGTTGAAATAACAGAACGAGTTCCTTTTTTGTTCGATGTTAATCGAATAATTGATTATAGATAAATTTCATCATGACTACCTCCAATCAATACTGGATACTTGCATCATTTAATTATATATTTTGCTTACGCTGTTTTCTTTTTTCT
>DOOY01000213.1 GCA_003514765.1 Nitrosomonas sp.
ACTGAAATATCATCCAGCGCCAGAAAGTTCAGGGCGCCGATACCTTCCAGGCGTTCCACATCCGATTCTTCAGCTTCAATATGCTTGCGAATCAGGGTACGCAAATCACGCTCCCTGAAATAAGGAATACTCTCCTTGCCTAACCACCAATCCAGTATCATTGCTGATGGCTTTGCAACCGGAAACAGAATAGCCTGATAAATCCGTATCAATGGAGCCAGCAACGCCCCCATACGCATAGCATGACGGGAAAAATAAGCCTGTGGAAATATTTCACCAGCAAATGTTATGAGTATTGTCGAGAAGAAAAAAGCAGCTAACCCGGCCATTACAGAATTGGATAATAACGTTAGCAGAACATTAATACCAACATTACCCCATAAAATGGTAGCAAGCAAAAAATTGAAATCTTTACGCAAAACCAGGATCTTCGCCGCATCTGTATTCCCAGCGGAAACATCTACCTCCAGATGCAACCGGCTGATCCCCAGCAATGCCAGGTTTAAGCCTGAGAACATAGCAGACTGGCTGATACAAAACAGAATGCCAATCCAGATCAGGGTATCAATCGACAACATGCTCATGTTTTCAATGATGACAGGATTGCGGTTTTATGATCATGGCGAATATTCACACAAACACCCTGGAAGGCAGGGCATTTTTATGAAAAAAGAAATCGGGTAACTATTCAGCGTAATTAGAGCTTACTCATAAAGCACAAGCGATTGATTATATTTATAATTGACGTATATTTTGGTAAAATAATGCATGTAAATCAGTGCAATGACATCAATCTACGTGGCGGCCATTTATGAAAAATTTAATGATAATTTCTGCCAGTTAAAGCCATTAAAGATCAGCAAGAAGTCATCATCGCCCGGCAAATATTAATGGGCCCAGGGTTCTCCAGTAATTGAACAACTTCATCGATGGATAAATTTGGATTTTTCTCTTTTAATAACGCAATACTGCCACTCACAATTGCTGTGGCCAATGAACTGCCTGAAAAGAAATCATATTTGTTACGTGGTGCGGTGGAGATAATTTCTTTTCCGGGGGCAAGCAGTATATTGTTATTTTTCATTGGACTGAGCTCATTCTTACCTTCATCTTCTGAAGATGCCACTGCTATGACATCGGGAATTGATGCGGGAAAGCCTACTTGATGATTGCGATCGTCCGTTGCAGCAACAAATATTATTTCTCTTTTTTGACCTTCATTAATAATGCGGGCGAGCAAGTTATCATGTGGGCCGGATAAACTCAAATTGACTATATCGACTGCTTGTAGAATCGCAAAATCAAGCGCTTTTGCTAATGACCAACTGCTGCAAATAGCATAATTATCGGCTTCAGTCTGATAGAAGCACGATTTCAGCCCCACTAACTGGGCATCGGGCGCTACGCCATAAATGCCAATATTGTTATTCGCTATCGCGGCAATGACGCCGGCTATAGCAGTACCATGTCTATCCGAAGTAAACGACTCATCGCCTTTCTCAACAAAATTTTCCTGTAGTGTAACTTGGTTGGCCAAGTCGGGATGTTCGGTATCTATTCCCGTATCAATAATCGCAATCTTGACGCCTTTTCCTGTAAATTGATGATGAACCCTGTCAACACCAATCTGCTTGACACCGTGTTGTAATTGAGCGTATTGGTCCGAGTATTGCCCAGACTGGCTCATGAAGACGGAATTATTCTGTACCGACTCAACACGTCCATCACGTAAAAGCTCGGCAACCAGCTTAGGCATGTCAGATTGCTCGGAAATGATAAAAACCAGGCACTGAATGCCGAGCGAGTCCAGTGGAAAAGCGCCACTTTTGATCAATGGATAATCACGCAGCAATTCCTGCTCGATGACTGACCAGCGGCTTTTATCTTTTGCTGCGAGGGTAACGAGTATTTGTCTTGCCTTGAATTGCTTCGGCAAATGGCTGGTTTGCGCTTTTGTATTCACTGCCTGCTGACTTTTTGGAGGTGGTGCAGCACAGGAAGACAGCAGTATCGTGATTGAAATAAGCGAAATAATTATAACGTTCATATGTCTGTTTTTCCTAATCAACGACTTCTGCAAAATCGACATGCTTGTTTTCTCGGAGCGTGCCTAGTGTTTTAGCTAAATCAGTGTGATTTGAATTCAATTTAATTGTGAATATCCCGCGCGGAGATGGCCCCTCAACAAGGGTTGCAGAGACATCTGTCAATAATGAAGATAGTTCGCTTAATTGCATCGTTTCTGAGAAAACAATACGGATATGTGGGGTGTTTGCATTTGCTGGCGTTATTTCTGAAGAAAAAGTTTGGAAGTTTACAGGTGCAGTATTGTTGGGCATCAATACAACAATGACAACACTTAAAATCACCACCAAAGCAGATTGAGAAACTACCGTCCAGCGCAAGGCGGCCGGGGCATTGATGAATACGCCGAGACCATTTCGTATGGTTTGCCAAATAGAGACGGGTTTCTCGTTTTTTTGCGGTGACGTTTGTTCAATCGCGTCTATTTTATTGAAAATTGACTGTAAATGCATTGGTCCCGGTTGCCAATCGGTTTTGCTCCGCTGGTGTTGAATAGCCGTTTCCAGCTTTTGAAGTGTTTCAACTTCCTGTTTACACGCTATGCACTGTACAAGATGCTTTTTTAAACGCTGGTATTCTGCTTCGGCCAATGTGCCGTTTACATACGGCGGCAGTAACGTGATAATTTGCACATGCATTTCTTCAGATATTTCAGGTTGCATTGATTTATCCATAGTATAGCCTGTTATTGGTGCGCATTCAGATGATTCATGAGTTGCTTCTTTGCGTGATACACTCTTGTTTTAACAGTATTCACCGGACAGTCAAGAATCTCGGCAATTTCCGGATAGGTAAAACCTTCAAAAAACACCATCTCAATAACCGCGCGATGTGAAGCTGATAATGCATCCAATGCACCGACGATGGCATGATGCAGTTCAGCATGCTGTGCTAAAGAATCCGGTCTTTCGCAATCTTCGATAGTTATATCCATCTCTTCTTCCTCAAAAGATACATAGCGATTTTGTGATGCTCGATTACGCGCCAAAATTTTTAAAGCTTTTTTATAGGCGATCCCAAATACCCAAGTAGACACTTTTGATGAAAGTGTGTAGCGCGCAGCATTTTGCCAGACAACCAGCATTACATCCCCGACCGCTTCTTCTACATAATCGTTCCGCTTTAAAAACTTAAATAAAAAATTTGCCAGACGCGGACTAAATTCATAGTAAAACTGCTTAAATGCACTTCGATCTTGCTTCGCAATTTTTATTATGTATCCATAAAGTTGGTCATTCTCGCGGTTATCTCGATGCATAGTGTATGCCAACTTAGCAAAGTTATTCTTTTCCAGACTATCCATTTCAAAGTCTAACACAGTCACTATTTCCACTCTATCAAACCGAATACACAAAAATCATAAATCTCCTGTAAATCTGTGCGCGCAAAAATCTACTGAATCAAATTGATTAGTTATCTGTAGTTTTCCCTATGTCAGAAAAGGGTTCAAAAAAAATAAAAATTTTTTTGAACCATTCTTCACACGCCGGGAAATCACTCATGTACCACAAGAAAAACGCTTAAAACATAGCAAAATTTTTCAATTTAATTGGGAGAAATAGCCTTATGAAATACCTTTCAAAGTCTAAATCATTCTTCGGGAAGAAATTAATTCTTTCTGCATTAGTCGGATGCACATTTACCGTCGAGGCCGCGCCAATACTTTATAGTGGAACAGGTGACATCAGTGGCGTGGTCGCAGATTTTCAAAGTGCTTTGGGTAATCCTAATAACGGAAATAGTCCAGGCCCTATTTCAACAGGACGTCGCCAGATTAACTGGGATGCTGGGATTGTTCCTTTTAATATGCCAGGTAATTTTTTCAATAGCCCCCCACCTACACGTGGCGCTGAATTCGTTACGTCCGGCACTGGATTTAATGTAAGTAATGACGGACTTGGTGACGACAAATTCAGCACGATAAATCCATCCTATGTCGATCAATTTAAAACATTCAGCGCACCCAGATTGTTTACATCGGCTGGCAGCAATGTTCTGGATGTCAACTTTTTTGTTCCGGCAACAAATACACCGGCCACTGTGAACGGGTTTGGTGCAATTTTCACCGATGTTGATCTGAACGGCACGACAAAATTAGAGTTCTTTGATTTTGGCGACAACTTGCTACATTCAGAATTTGTCGATGCCGACCCGCAGGGCCTGTCATTCCTCGGCGCAACATTTGCTTCGAATAAACTGGCCAGAGTACGCATCACAAGTGGTACTCACGCAATTGGCCCTGATGACAATCCTTTACATGGCGTGGATATTGTTGTCATGGACGACTTTTTATATGGTGAACCACAAGCGGCTGTCCCGGAACCTTCAACACTGTTACTCGCCGGACTTGGCGCACTCCTGCTGCGCATGCGCACAAATAAAACTGCATAACCTAGCGAGGGAAGAGATGTTGAACAAGAACCTGAAGTTTTTAATTGTAGATGATTTGTCCAGCGTGCGCACAATTGTTGCAAATATGCTCAATGAAATTGGGTTCATGAACATAGACCAAGCCGAGAATGGCGAAACTGCATTACAAAAACTACAGCAGGGCAATTTTGATTTTGTCATCTCGGATTGGAATATGCCCAATATGGATGGACTCGCCATGCTACGGGAAGTCCGCGCAACTGAGTTCTTAAAAGAAATTCCTGTTCTAATTGTTGCTGAAGAAGTAAAGAAATTGAATATTCTGGCAGCAATAGAGGCCGGTGCAAATGGTTTTTTAGAAAAACCATTTTCGACAAATATTCTGAGTGAGAAATTAATCGTTATTGCCAGGAATATAGCGAATTACACTGATTAAATTAACGTAACGCAGGACGCAACCTTAAATTCAAAACCAGTCAATCTTAATGGAGATTTAAAAATGAAAATCAGAAACTTTTTAATTGCAGCCGCAGCATCAACATTCAGCACCTACATTTTTGCCGACTTTCCGGAGTATGATATCAGCAGTCGCACATTGTCGATTCCTAAAGTCAATGTCACAACCCGGGTCTTTGGTGAGCCATCTGCATTAGGTGTTTTCAAGGCCGACCTTGAATTTCAACCTGGAATTAATGGCTTTGTCTTGCAAGGCGCAGAACAGATTGAAGATGTAACGAACAAGATAATCATTGGTAACGATGCCAATTCAACAGAAAATCAGCTGGTACAACCACAGGACGATGCGCTTGCCGGCAATGGCCGCAATCAAAGTCTGAATTTCGGTGATGTTCTGGAAGGTGGTTTCGGTGATGACATACTTATTGGCGGATTGGGAAGTGATGTACTACTGGGTGGCCCAGGTGACGATGTCATTATCGGTGGCACCGAAGATTTTAATCCTGAAAATCGTGATTACGCATTTGGTAATAGTGGTAACGATACCTTTATCTGGGCACCGGGAGATGGCAGTGATTTCTTCGATGGCGGTGCTGGAGATCAGGACGTATTGATTTTTGGCCTGTTGGGAGAAAACGGAGATAACGCACCTGTATTCAGCGTACAACAGGATCAAAACTTTGATGGCATTTATATTAATGCTGCGACAGGCTTGCCCGTCGTTGATGTCACAAACTCTCCGGGTTTCTGCACTATTCTGGACAAATCAACCTATGCAAGCGAGCTTGAAGAACTTAATCTAGACCATCTGGTTCGCTTTTCAATTCGCGGAATAGCCGATGCATTTGATGCGGGCGAACAAAGTGATGATAATGGTTTGCGGGTCACACTGCATGTAAAAAATGTTGAATATGTCGTCTGTACTGCTCGGGAAGGTGGTGCCATAGAAGTTTGGGATATCTCAGCCACACCTGCCATACCGGCACTGATTACTGACTTGCCTGCTAAAGTTCAAAGTATGATTCAGTAGGTTGAAACAATTGATGATTTATTAAAGTGGAAGAGGGACTTAGACTATGACTGTATTAAATTCATAATCAAAGTCCCTCATTCCCTACAGAAATTG
>DOOY01000283.1 GCA_003514765.1 Nitrosomonas sp.
TTGAACAAGCTGACAATATTTCAAGAGCCAACAAACTTATAACAAGTTTTTTAATTAATTTAATCATAATAGTTTACTGTCCATTTTTATTTGATGGCATCATATTGTTCTGGTCAAGTCCAACCGGACACTTTAATTTGAGACATTCCATATTTAACCGGAGACATTCCACCATTAGCTAAAGGTCTTCATCTCTTTACAGCAATTCCCGCTAAGGATTCAATGCTTGCAAGTGTTTGTATTCTTGTGAAGAATAAGGTCATAACTGTGTAAGTATTTTGCCTGTATTTAGTAGGCAAGCCTAAATTCATTTAAAAGAACACAAAAAATATTGTATTTTATAAGGTAACTACATGAATAAAAAAAACTTATCACTTAGCGGGAACTGCTGATCTCTTTACTGGCAGCTAATCTGCCAAACAAGCTCCTCAAACTGTTCCACTTCGCCAAGTAGCAGGTTCCCTGCCTCAGACAGACTACTACGGAAACTCCGTCAGCTTATCGTTCATTGGGGTCACATTCCCTTGTCATTACGATAAACCTTTCCCATTTCACGTGCCGGACTCAAACGTATTGGCGAGGCTGCCGATCGCATCACTGTGTTTGCGTTTCGTCGTGACCTTGTATGCAACACGTTGCCGAACTTTCCGATTTAATCGGCGCATCAACGTGCGGGTTCGATAACGGCCGATGTGAAAGCCTTCTTCACGCAGTTTCCTGGATAAACTCCCGGCTGCCCAGACTATTCCTGCTTTCCTTAAATAACGCCTTTAAACGACGATAGAAATGCAGTTCGGCAAACGTGATTACTTTGGCTGGTCGTCTGCATCAGGCGTAATAGGCTGAACGACTCACGTTCATTACAGTACAAAGAAATGTAATCAGAAAGACAACTGAATGCCGAAAAATGAATCCGTACTTCACTTCATTTCTTGCGCAAAGAAGGCACTGGCTTTTTTTAGAATCTCTTTCTTCATGCGCAGATGTTTAATTTCTTTTCGCAGTCGGTTCAATTCGACACGTTCGTCTCGAGCAAACGTTCTTTAGATGATTGCTGTTCCTGCTGTTGCTTCCATCGATGGAGCATATTGCTGCGAATACCAAGCGAATCAGCCGCCTGCTGTACGCTGTAGCCTTATTCCGTAATTAATGCAACCGCTTTTTCTTAAAACGACTGTGCATATCGTTTGCAAACTTTCTTTGCTTTCACAAACACCTCGATCAGTGACAATAATATTGTCTCTCATCAATGCGTTCACTTCCACTAGACAAAAACTCTTCGATCGAACTCGGAAAACGTAAACATCAATCACATCTTGCAGCAGTGATAATATCATCAACTGCTTTTTCTGCCGCCATGTAAATAGAAGTCAAAATAAAAAAACCTGGAATCTTAGGAAAAATAGAAGCATCCACTATTCTCAGATTCTTTGTGCCATATACACAAAACTTACTGTCAACTACGCCGTTCTGGTCGCGCGGTTTCATTGCACAGCTACCACAGGCATGGTGCCCCCAGGCTTCTTTTTTTACGAAATTCTCAATAGCTTTATCTTCATCTGGAACATCATTACTACCCGGCCAAATTTCGTAATCAATAAGTTCTGCTATTGATGCTGACAGCTCATCACGGCAGAATTTTACGCTATCCACCACATTGCGCAAATCCTCACCATTTATGTCAGTTCCTTCATTAAAATAATGAAAATTTATATAAGGGCTTTTTCTCGGATCACTGTCAACCAGTTTCACGCACCCTCCTGTATTGCAGGTATGCGCTTTTAAAATTGTCCAGGATAAAAAATCAGGCTTTCTTAATTCAGCTGAATAATTTTTATAGTACCCATGAAAATCCCCCAGAAACCCCATTAGAAACAAGTCAGGCACAGATTTCTCGGGAGATGAGCGCAGAATAGAGGAAATCATCACGCCGTTGGTGGCATATAAACCTTTCCGGTATTTTTCCCATTTCTTATAGTGCGCGTCATTAATGTCGAATTCCGCACCTTTCAAGAAATCCCAGGGGTGCTTCATTTTATTGACCACACTGATCTCATAGCGATCCTGCAGATTTTTTCCCACACCTTCAAGCTTTAATTTCTGCTGAATACCCATTTCCATGAGATGATCCTCAGGACCTATACCAGATAACATTAGTAACTGTGGTGTATTAAACGCACCGCCAGCAATAATTATCTCTTTACGGGCCTTCTCCCGCTTTATTACTCCTTTTTCACCACTGCGATTTTGATGCGCTTCATAAATACGTTCACCTTGCAGATATTCAATGCCGACTGCGCGTTCTGGATCCGCCTCATCAAACAGAATTTTAGATGCCAGACAGTGTAAACGTATATGCAGATTTTCCGGATATTTTGATTGCACTTCGCGAAGAAATTCACGGGTGCCGTGGCGGGTATATTTAGAAGTGGTCAAAGGCGTGTAATAAATACCGTTGGCCCGGACATGATTTAATCGCGCATCGTTGGGGTCAAAACGGCCACATAAAAAACGTTTTATTTTTAACCAAATACTTCCAGCCCGAAAAATAATGGCTATTCTGGTTTTTACAAATAATTTTAATATGCGCCATTCTAACAACGCCCTGAATAGAATTTTTTTTTCAGTACGTAACCAGCCTCGCCAGCCATGGCCCGTAATATCAAGCCCTAAAAAGCTCAACACTCTATCAATGGGACGGTGATGACAATCTTCCAGGCGTTTAAACAAACACCTCATTTTAGAGGCTCGCCAGGAATCATCCCGCATTGTATCAGCGATGTAATCCCAATCAGCATCATCAGGATAAACAACGATCATTGCGTTATGGCTGGTGCAACCACCGAGTGACCCAGCCCGCGGATACAGAATCCCGTCTTTTTCCTCGTTGTATTTAGAGTCAAGTTGTTGCTGCTCATCATTTTTATAGTGTTTTACCCAGAAATCCCATGAAAGATCCGGATGCTCCGCTGCAAACGGATGAAAAATTGGAACACTGTAATCAGCCACCACATCGCGATGATAATCGCTGCGATCGTGTTCATTAGTTACCGGGTCTCCGCCCGCCTCAAGCACCAAAACACGAAATCCCGCCTGTGCCAGACGGGCAGCGACCACGCCGCCGCCCGCACCTGAGCCTACAACGATATAATCAAATTCTTCTTCTGCCATGCTGGTTATGGTCTAAAAGGTTTTCAGATAAGCGATCAGGGATTGTTTGTCTTCCACAGAGAGTTCCGCGCCAAAATAATGCCCGCGGTTAACAACATAATCCGGGCATTTACTCAAATCAAGTAACGAATTCACTAGATTACTGTTATAGAAAACCGACTTTGCATGCGCTTTTACAGCGGGTGTCACTAATTCTTCAGGCGTGCATGTCCCGCCTAATTCTTTGGCGACACTTAAAAAATCCAAGCCAAGTCTGGCCAGTTTCATTAAAT
>DOOY01000163.1 GCA_003514765.1 Nitrosomonas sp.
TATCGTTCAAGACTCTTGGTCGGCACGGGCAAATATAAAGACTTCACGGAAACACGCGCCGCCATTGAAGCCAGTGCCGCGGAAATTGTAACGGTTGCCATCCGCCGCACCAACATTGGCCAGAATGCCGACGAACCCAATTTGCTTGACAGCGTACCGCCGTCACAATACACCTTATTACCGAATACAGCGGGTTGCTATACCCTTGATGACGCCGTGCGGACATTACGCCTGGCACGCGAATTACTCGACGGCCACAACCTGGTCAAGCTAGAAGTGCTGGGCGACCCCAGAACGCTTTATCCAAATATGGTTGAAACACTCAAGGCAGCGGAAATACTGGTCAAGGAAGGCTTTGATGTGATGGTCTACACTTCGGACGACCCCATCGCCGCCAAACAACTGGAAGAAATCGGCTGCGTCGCAATCATGCCTTTGGCTTCACTGATTGGCTCCGGTATGGGCATATTAAATCCGTGGAATCTGAAAATCATTATTGATAACGCTAAAGTCCCTGTATTAGTGGACGCAGGCGTTGGCACCGCTTCTGATGCGACGATCGCGCTGGAACTGGGCTGCGATGGCGTTTTAATGAATACCGCAATTGCCGCAGCACAGCATCCAATACTTATGGCTTCTGCCATGCGCAAAGCTGTTGAAGCCGGTCGTGAAGCTTACCTCGCAGGACGCATGGCCAGAAAAATTTACACCGCCAGTCCTAGCTCTCCCGTTGAGGGCATCATCAACTCAGTCAATACAACAAACACAAACAGTTAACCATTTCGTTTATGACGCATACCATACGCAGCTTTGTTCTGCGTCAGGGAAGGATCTCTCATGCACAACGCCGTGCCTGCGAAACACTGCTGCCAAAATACGGTATTCCTTTTGATAAGAATCAGATAGATCTGGAAATTGTTTTTGGCCGGCAAGCACCCAGGATACTTGAAATCGGTTTTGGCATGGGCGATGCGACAGCGGCGATTGCACTGGCTCATCCTGAACAGGATTATCTGGCTATTGAAGTCCATACACCCGGTGTTGGCAGTCTGCTCAATCAGATCGAAACACTGGGATTGACTAATCTTCGCATTATTCAGTTTGACGCTGTAGCAGTTATGCAGCATATGTTGCCGCCAGAATACCTGGATGGCGTGCATATTTTCTTCCCCGACCCGTGGCCTAAAGCGAAACATCATAAGCGCCGCCTGATCCAACCGCCGTTTATCTCGCATCTTTGTGCGCACTTGAAACAAGATGCTTATTTGCATGTGGCAACGGACTGGGAAGAGTACGCCCAACAAATTCTTGAAGTCTTGACCCAAGAGCCCCTTCTAAACAACATATCAGCCGATTATGCCAGCCGTCCGGATTACCGGCCGCTCACGAAATTTGAACAACGCGGTATTAAGTTGGGACATGCTGTTTGGGATTTGATCTTTCGGCGCAACCATGTAACCGCTCAACCACCCGACAATCCGCTAACATCGCCTGATTGATAATTATTCCTATCCATAATATAGTTATACTCTTCATTAATTAGCAATATCTTACTATCCTGGAAACCACATGCGCATTCCAAGCTTTAATTTTAATATTATCATCACATCATTTCTGATCTCTCTGTTTGTTTTTGTCTCAGGTCCGGTGAATGCCGAACAGGTAGTCGTTTACTCAGCGAGAATAGAACAACTGATCAAGCCGATGTTTGATGCATTTACTCAGAACACTGGCATCAAGGTCAAATATACAACGGATAAAGAAGGCGCTTTGCTGGCGCGCCTGCAGGCGGAAGGCAAAAACACACCGGCAGATATGTTGATAACAGCAGATGCCGGTAATCTATGGGCTGCGGCACAGGCGGGATTATTAAGGCCTGTCGAATCTCAAATACTCAAATCCAATATCCCGGAACATTTACGTGACCCGAAAAATGAATGGTTTGGCCTATCCATCCGTGCACGTACGATTATTTATAACACCAACAAAGTCGACCCCGAAGACCTATCCACTTATGAAGATCTGGCAGCCCCTAAATGGAAAAACAGACTTTGTCTGCGCACCTCAAAGAAAGTTTACAACCAGTCACTGGTAGCGATGATGATCGCCCAACATGGAGAAGCGGAGACAGAAAAAATCGTCAAAGGCTGGGTATCCAATCTGGCAACGAATCCGCTCTCTGACGACACACGCGCAATGGAATTTGTTGCCGCAGGAAAGTGTGATGTAACAATCGTCAATACTTATTATTATGGCCGGCTGATGCAAAAAGACCCGGATTTACCGCTGAGTATTTTCTGGCCCAACCAGAAAATCGGCAGCGGTGTGCATGTCAACATCTCAGGCGCCGGCCTGACGCGTTACAGCAAAAATCCACAAGCCGCAGAACAGCTGCTGGAATTTTTATCGTCCATTCAGGCGCAAAAGTTGTTTGCTGATGTCAACATGGAATATCCGGTGAACCCCAACATCCTGCCTGATCCAATTGTCGCGGCCTGGGGCCGTTTTATTCAAAGCAATATCAATCTTGCAAAAGCAGGTGAACTGCAAGCGCAGGCTGTCAAACTGATGGATCGCGCAGGCTATCAATAAAACCCGGATGTATAATCACTTAAACCATCCATATTCAAGTGATCGATCTATGATAGCGTGATTGCTAGCTGGCGCCTGATTCCTTATTTAGCGGCAACGCTGGTCATGATACCGATCGGCACTGTCATAGCATCCTTATTTGCACCCGCCGGCGACATCTGGCTGCATCTGGTTGAAAACACCTTGCCGCTGTTACTGGCAAACACTTTCTGGCTTGCGTTGGGCGTCATGTTGGGAACAGGTTTATTGGGTGTCAGCCTTGCCTGGTTTACCGCTGTCTATGAATTTCCAGGGCGCAGGTTTTTTACCTGGGCTTTGTTATTACCACTGGCTATTCCAGCCTATGTCACGGCATTTGTGGCACTCGGATTGTTTGACTTCACCGGCCCCGTCCAAACAACATTACGTACCTGGCTGGATTCCGATCTGCTCTGGTTTCCGGATATCCGCAGCCGGACGGGTGTTATTATTGTCATGACACTTGCGTTTTATCCCTATGTTTATTTACTTGCACGCAATGCATTCGTGAATCAGGGAAAACGTTCTTTAGAGGTCGCGCAATCGTTGGGTTTTACACGCCGCGCAGGTTTTTATAAAGTTGCTTTACCGATGGCCCGGCCCTGGATAGCCGGCGGCATCATGCTGGTACTCATGGAAACACTGGCAGATTTCGGAACGGTTGCGGTGTTTAATTACGATACTTTCACAACTGCTATTTACAAGGCATGGTTCAGTCTTTTTTCATTGCCTGCCGCTTCGCAGCTTGCTTCGCTGCTCATTATCATCGTTTTCATTCTGATTGTCCTGGAGCAGCAATTTCGTACGCGCATGCGTTATGCCGAAACCAAAAAAAGTCAACGCGCAAACCGTATTCAACTGTCCAGACATCATCAATGGCTGGTTATCAGCTTTATCATGACGGTATGGTTTTTTGCATTTCTGCTGCCACTCATACAACTGACACACTGGGCTATTCAATCCATGACAGCGGACTTTGACCTGCAGCGCTATTTCGAATTTCTCTGGCATTCGCTATCTTTAGCCGGACTGGCGGCTTTGATCACCTGCATCGCAGTCACCATGATTGTTTATGCAGCACGCCGTTTTCCGGGCAAAGCGATGCAATTAGCCGTGCGTACAGCCACCATCGGCTATGCGCTGCCCGGCGCCGTACTGGCTATTGGCATCTTCGTGCCACTTGCCTGGCTGGATGGCCGGCTCAGCGATCTGGCCTTGCAATTATTCCAGATCGAAACAGGCTTATTGATCCAGGGCACCATCATCATCATGCTGTTGGCCTATATGATTCGCTTTATGGCGGTCAGTCATTACCCGATTAACGGCGCCATGGAACGCATTACCCCAAGTATCGAAGAAGCAGCCATGGGAATGGGAATGCACGGCTGGTCCATGATCCGGAAAATCCATCTGCCTATTTTAAGATCCGGCATATTCACCGGGGCGGCGCTGGTATTTGTCGATGTCATGAAAGAAATGCCCATTACCCTGATGACGCGCCCTTTTGGTTGGGACACATTGGCGGTGCGTGTTTTTGAAATGACGTCCGAAGGAGAATGGGAACAAGCCGCCATACCCGCAGTGACACTGATATTGACCGGGTTACTGCCCATCGTGTTTTTCATGCGTCAGACCGAAAACTAAA
>DOOY01000056.1 GCA_003514765.1 Nitrosomonas sp.
AATGGCGGATCATTTGGAAGGTCCACCCCGGGTATTACCTGGTGCTGATAGGTATAAACAACATCATTAAAGCCAGCGACAGCAGTTGCCGAACAGTCGGCAATAAAGCGTGCATCGCAAGACACCGAACTGCTAAGATCGGCAATACCTGTCACATCACCTGCCGGATTGGTAAATGTCATGGTCGTCTCAACTTCAGGACCGACTGGACCCACAATCTTTGCACCCAGCGGCAAAGTGGCAAGATCAACAGCAGTAACCTGTGCCGCATGTATTGTTGAAGATAAAGAAAATAGCAGACAGGCAAAAATTGCGGCTACATTAAGTATTATAGATTGATACATTTGTGCGCTCCTTCCTTAATGTGGAATATTTCATCATACCGCATTTAGAAATCAACTTGATCCATACACGCACATTGGGATCGGCCCACATTGAAATCAGATACTGTCCTGCATGGCAAAATTTCATGGCGTGTACTTGTTACTTTAGAAATTGCCGCAGTGGCACAGAATGATTGACCGACTTAACCAGAAAATTACACCAATTCTTTGTTTTATGACAAAATAATTTCAACAGATAAATGTGACATAGCCTTATTTTTTATGCGGCAAGCTTCAATTTTCTCTTCTGCGGTATATTTCACGTAGAGCCAAGTTCTTAGCAGACTTTGTCATGTTAAAATACGAACTTTGCTTGTTTTGCCAGAATTGAGAATGTCATGAGTTCCTCTCCTATCACTGCTTTGTCGCCACTGGACGGCAGATATCAACAGAAAGTAGCTGCTCTGCAGCTTTTTTTCAGCGAGTTTGCGCTGATACGTTTTCGCGTTCAAGTAGAGGTTGCATGGCTAAAAGCGTTGAGTAATGAGCCGGGAATTGCTGAAATTGCCCCATTCTCAAATGAAACCGATGTCCGGCTGGATGGACTTGTCGCCGGTTTCTCAGTTGCTGATGCAGAAGCCATTAAGTCTATTGAGGCTGTTACCAATCATGATGTCAAAGCTGTCGAATACTGGTTAAAACAAACACTGGCAGATAATAGTGAAATAACCGAAGCGGCTGAATTTATTCATTTTGCGTGTACATCGGAAGATATCAACAATCTGTCGCATGGTCTGATGCTTAAAATGAGCCTGGATCAGGTCATGCTGCCCGCTCTGGACAAAGTGATTGCCAAGTTGGTCGAGCTGGCGCATCTGCTGGCGGATTTGCCGATGCTTGCGCGTACACATGGTCAGCCGGCAACACCTACGACGCTCGGCAAAGAAATTGCTAATGTGGCTTATCGCTTGCAACGTGGCAGAAGGCAACTTGCAGGGGTGGCAATACTGGGCAAGATTAACGGTGCTGTAGGTAATTACAATGCACATTTGTCCGCTTACCCGGAACTGGATTGGGAAAATTTTGCACAGTCTTTTGTTGAATCGCTGGGGTTGACCTTTAATTCCTACACCACACAGATAGAACCGCATGACACAATTGCAGAGCTATTTGACGCCTATGCACGCATTAATACTGTTTTGCTGGATTTGAACCGTGATATCTGGGGGTATATTTCATTAGGATACTTCAAGCAAAAAACGCAGGCGGGCGAGGTGGGTTCTTCCACCATGCCACACAAAGTTAACCCGATTGATTTTGAAAATGCGGAAGGTAATTTGGGGATTGCCAATGCGCTATTGCGGCATTTAAGTGATAAATTGCCAGTTTCGCGCTGGCAGCGTGATTTAACGGATTCGACTGTATTGCGTAACATGGGTGTTGCGCTGGGCCATACTTTGCTGGCCTATGATTCCTGCATCAAAGGACTTAATAAACTGGAAGCTAATCCAGAGCAACTGTCACTTGACTTAAACAATGCCTGGGAGGTACTGGCCGAACCGATCCAGACAGTCATGCGTCGTTATGGTGTGCCTAATCCATATGAGCAGTTAAAAACATTAACGCGCGGTAAAAGCGGCATCACTCGGGAAGTGCTTCATCAGTTAATTCGTGGCCTGAGCATACCGGAGGCCGAAAAAAACAGACTACTGGCAATGACACCGCAAAACTATATTGGTGTTGCCATTGAGCTTGCACGCAGAATAAAAATTTAGCTGATAAATTTTCATATTAAATCAATATGTTGTAATATCATGGTTGGATTGGCCCACAAAATATTTCTCAAAATACTTGAAATTACGGGAACTGTCCCAATTTCCTCCTGATAATCATTAGGAGGAACGATGCAAAATTCACAGAATCCGCAAGATACGCAACCCGGTGAACCTGAAGAGCTGTTGGACAACAGAGACAATGAGGCATCTGAGACATTGAGCACGGATACGGCGCAGTCGGTCGAGCAGGTTGCAGTGGACCAGGAGTCGCAGCAAGAACCTGATTTGCAGCAATTGTTAAAAGATGCCGAGCTCAAAACGGCCGAGCATCATGACGCCTGGGTGCGCGCAAAAGCAGAGACTGAAAATATTCGTAAGCGTGCGCAAACAGATGTCGCCAATGCGCACAAATACGCTGTTGAAAATTTTTCTACTGAGCTGCTGACGGTTATGGATAGCCTGGAGGCTGCCTTGGCAGTTGAAAACGCCAGTGTAGAGAATTTCAAGAATGGCATGGAATTGACACAGAAACAGTTAACGACTGTTTTCGATAAATTTAATATTAAAGTGATCGATCCGGCAGGTGAGAAATTTGATCCGCATCAGCACCAGGCAATGTGCACCGTTGATTCTGAGCTTGAACCCAATACTGTCGTGCAGGTCATGCAAAAAGGCTACAAGTTGCATGACAGGGTTATTCGGCCAGCACTTGTGATGGTATCAAAAGCAAAAGAAGGCTGAGTTCAAACTGGAAGTTAGCTTGAAATTTGATAATACATCTCCATTTATCTGATTAATTCATAGACAGTATTTAATTTAAAAGGATCTAAACATGGCAAAAATTATCGGCATCGACTTGGGTACGACTAACTCTTGTGTGGCAGTTATGGAGAATGGTAAATCCAAGGTAATAGAGAATTCGGAAGGCACGCGCACGACACCTTCGATTGTTGCCTATACAGAAGACGATGAGATTCTGGTAGGCGCATCAGCCAAGCGTCAGGCTGTGACCAATCCAAAAAATACGTTGTTTGCAGTAAAACGGCTTATCGGCCGCCGTTTTGATGAGGATATGGTGCAAAAGGATATCAAAATGGTGCCTTATAAAATTATTAAGGCAGGCAACGGCGATGCTTGGGTCGAAGTGCGGGATAAACAAATTGCGCCGCCTGAGGTTTCTGCACAAGTCCTCAAAAAAATGAAGAAAACTGCAGAAGACTATCTGGGTGAGACTATCACCGAAGCAGTGATTACCGTGCCAGCCTATTTTAATGATTCCCAGCGCCAGGCAACCAAGGATGCAGGAAAAATAGCCGGTCTGGAAGTCAAGCGCATTATCAACGAGCCGACGGCCGCTGCATTGGCTTTCGGTATGGATAAGAAAGAAGGCGATCGTAAAATTGCTGTTTATGATCTGGGTGGCGGTACCTTTGATATTTCTATTATTGAAATTGCCGAAGTTGAAGGCGAACATCAATTTGAAGTACTGGCAACCAATGGCGATACCTTCCTGGGTGGTGAAGATTTTGATTCACGCGTTATAGAATATCTGGTTGAAGAATTCAAGAAAGAAAATGGCATTGATCTGAAACAGGATATGCTGGCGCTGCAACGTTTGAAGGACGCTGCGGAGAAAACCAAGATAGAGCTTTCTTCCAGCCAGCAGACTGACGTCAATTTGCCTTATATTACAGCGGACGCGAGTGGTCCGAAACATATGGCGATCAAGATTACACGTGCCAAACTCGAAAGCCTGGTTGAGGAATTAATTGAGCGCACAGTTGAGCCATGCCGAATCGCGATGAAAGATGCAGGCGTGTCCGCTTCTGAGATAGACGATGTGATTTTGGTTGGCGGGCAGTCCCGTATGCCTAAAGTTCAGGCCAAAGTAAAAGATATTTTTGGTAAAGAGCCACGCAAAGACGTTAATCCTGATGAAGCGGTTGCTGTGGGCGCTGCAATTCAGGGCGGTGTGTTGCGAGGTGATGTCAAGGATGTGCTGCTGCTTGATGTCACGCCATTATCACTGGGTATCGAGACACTGGGTGGGGTCATGACCAAATTGATTCCAAAAAACACGACGATTCCGACCAAAGCGCAACAGGTTTTTTCAACTGCCGAGGAAAATCAGACTGCTGTGACCATTCATGTTCTGCAAGGCGAGCGGGAAATGGCCTCCGGCAACAAGAGTCTGGGGCAATTCAATTTAACCGATATTCCACCGGCGCCACGTGGTATGCCGCAAGTTGAAGTGACATTTGATATTGACGCCAATGGCATTTTGCATGTTT
>DOOY01000261.1 GCA_003514765.1 Nitrosomonas sp.
GTCTCACCTTTGCCGTCTGTAAAGATACGGTTGTCAGGTATTCCTTTAGACATCAAATAGGTTTTAACGGACTCGGCGCGGCGTACTGACAGTCTTTGGTTGTAGTCTGGATTGCCGATTCTGTCGGCATGCCCGACGGCGACGATAACATCATATTCGACGCCTTCCAGGCCACGAACAAATTCGTCCAATGCAACTTTTCCGTTCGGTTTCAATGTGGCGCTGTCAAAGTCAAATAAAGCATCGGCAGAGAAGGTCAGTTTTGCAGGAGGTGGTACAGGTATTGGAGCAGGTTCTGGTTCTGCTTCTGCTACTTTCTCATAGCCATCGCAACCTTCTACAATAGCCAATGACTCGTCCCAGTATCCGGTGCGCCAGCAGTGATTTCCCAGATCGTTTGTGCTGCGCCATACGACACCGTCATAAGCTTCGGATGCGTAGCCTTCCGGTTGCTCGATGTTAATGTCGTGATCATGATCCATGCCTGTTTCATGCGCTACTACAGCGCCGGAGAAGAACGCTGGCAGTAGAATCATTCCAATCAGTTTTTTCTTGGCTGACAATTTATTCATGCTGTTATCCTTTTAAGTGAAAACTTCAGATTTAGATTACTTGCTATTTGTTTTTTGTCTTTAAAAACTAAATAACAAAATGCCGTCCCACCATTTATTTTCTTTCCACGTATGATGTGCTGACGCGATTATGAGTTTATATTCAGATTTTTGTCAAATTCAGGTGTATCTTTCTTACAACATAAAATAATATACTGCTGAATTTAAATGGTATTGTCGTAATTGTCCGGTGTGTAATGAAAGCTGTTGAAGGGTGGATTGAGCTAAATTGTGTGGCAATAATCATACAGTACCTTGTTCAGCTTTGGTTTATTTTACGCTTGTCGAAATCAAGCTGAATCTTCAAAAGATAAATAATACACATGCAATACTGTGATAACTGAATCTATACTGTAATCATAAGTAAAAAAACTGCGCAAAATTGTGTTGTCATGCCGGTTATGTACTATAGAATAATGCACATACAGTTTGCCATTGACGTTAATTCTTTTATTCGTTGAAACGGGTTTAATTTATGCAGAGAATATATCTATTATGGCGGATCAAGCAGTATCAATACCATTGATGTTGTCGGCAAAACATTTGCAGCGTAACTATGGTGCTCACCAGGTTGTGCATGACATCACGCTGGAATTAAAAAAAGGCGAAGTACTTGGGTTGCTGGGTCCTAATGGAGCCGGTAAAACAACCACCCTGCGCATGATTACCGGTAATCTGGCGCCGAGTGCAGGCAGTATAGAAATTTGTGGAATTGATTTGTTGGACAATCCTCGAAAAGCCAAAACCCACCTGGGTTATTTACCCGAGATGCCGCCATTGTATTCTGACATGACAGTGGATGAATACTTGCAGTTTGTCGCACGTCTTCACCGCGTTGAAAAACAGCGTATACCGCTTTTGCTGGAAAACAGTAAAATACGTTGCGGCCTGGTTGATCGGGGCAAGCAATTGATTGGTACATTGTCAAAAGGGCTGCAGCAACGCGTCGGCATTGCGCAGGCAATCATTCATGAGCCGGATATGATCATTCTGGATGAACCGACCGTGGGCCTGGATCCTAATCAGATGCGTGAAATACGTGAATTAATTCAGGATTTAGGAAAATCCTGCGGTATTATTCTGTCCACACATATCTTGTCTGAAATTGAATGGGTATGCGACCGGGTGCATATCATGCATGAAGGGCGTATGGTGTTGAATGAAACACTGGCGGGGTTGAAGCAAAAAGGGATTAATCTGGAAACCGTGTTTACTCAACTGACACGACAAGTCGTGCCTGTTCAATAGACTCAGCAGACGCTGAGAACACATTATTAAAGTGCTGTCATGATTTTTACTGTAGCCCGCAAAGAGTTGCGAATGCTGTTTTCTTCACCTTTGGCCTGGATGCTGTTGACTCTGATACAGATTCTGCTGACATGGGTTTTTCTGGGCCGGCTGGATGCTTTTCTGCAAGTACAGCCGCAGTTGATGCAAATTGCAAACCCGCCTGGTTTTACAGAGATTATCGTTACCCCAGTATTTGCCCTGGCTGCAATTTTACTGTTAATGATTACGCCGTTGCTGACAATGCGTCAACTGGCGGAAGAGCGCAAAAATCATACATTAGTATTGCTGCTTTCTGCACCCATATCAGTGACTGAAATTGTTCTCGGTAAATTTCTCGGTCTCATTATATTTTTGTTGAGTATTATCGTCCTCATTGTTGCCTTGTCCTTGACACTGCTGGCAGGCGGTATATTGGATTTCGGTTTATTGATCAGTGGTGCGGCGGGATTGTTTCTGTTAGTTTGTTGTTTTGTTGCGTTGGGACTATATATTTCCAGCCTGACTGCGCAACCCGTTATTGCCGCGATCGGCGTGCTGGGCGTGCTGGTGGGTTTCTGGTTAATTGATCTGGTTGCCAGCGATTATGAAGGATGGATGCACTATTTATCAATATTCAAACATTTTGAACAATTTAATAACGGCTTGCTGGATTCGTTCAGTGTTGTGTATTTCATTTTATTCACACTGTTATTTTTAATGTTGACCGTGCGTCGTTTGGATGGCGAGCGTTTGTATGGTTAACAGACCGATGGGAAACGTACTCAAGGCAGTCTGCAAGATAAAAACCGGTTCGAAGGACAAGGTACATAATGTTGCCGAATTACTTGGCTGTGAACTGATGAGATAAAACTGTAACCATGGCGCACGCGAGTAAAAAATTTCGTTTTCAACTGAAAGTGCAACAGAGCATTTTTGTGGTGTTATTGTTATCTTTATTTGCGTTACTGGGTTATTTGGCGTTTGAAACGCGCACGCAATGGGACATCAGTCAGAGTGGCCGTAATAGTTTGAGTTCGACCAGCATCGAAATTCTGAAAAAAATGGAAGGCCCAGTGCAGGTAACAGTCTATGCGACAGGACAGCATGTGCAATTCGGTGATGTGCGCGAAATCATTCATAATTTTGTACAACTCTACCAACGCGTCAAACCGGATCTTTTACTGACGTTCATTGACCCGACAGAGCACCCGAATCTGGCAAAAGAAGCCGGTGTGCAGGTCAATGGCGAGATGGTAATCAGTTTTCAACAAAAGCAAGCGCATCTGGCGACCATCAATGAGCAGGCATTTACACAAGCGCTTATGCGTTTGGTGCGTTCGGAAGAGAAACTGATTATGGCGTTAAGCGGCCACGGAGAGCGCAGCCTGGAAGGTGCAGCCAATTATGATTTGGGAGAGTTCGGTCAGCAGTTGCGCCTGAACGGATTTGTCAGTCAGCCGCTTAATCTGGCGGTTGTGCCCAATATTCCGGCAAATGCGAGTATGCTGCTCATCGCGTCGCCACAAACAGATCTGCTTCCTGGTGAAGTGGATAAATTACTGGATTACATTGATACGGGTGGTAATTTATTATGGCTGGTTGATCAGGAATCATTAAAGGGTTTATTACCGTTGACTGAAAAATTACGCTTGATCTTGACACCTGGTTTTGTGGTTGATCCTCAAGCCGATCAGCTAAAAGCACCGATGACATTTGCACTGGGCACCAGTTATGGACAGCATGAAATTACACGCGGCTTTGATTATATTACAGTTTTTCCATTTGCCCGCCAGATTGCTTTCAATGAAAATGAACAATGGCGCATTATATCATTGGTAGAAGTTGCACAAAATGGATGGGTGGAGAAGAACCCACTCGATGAAGCGTTTGTATTTGATCCGGATGAGGATGTCGCTGGACCAATTACCGTTGCGGTTGCATTGACCCGTTACGTAGATGATCGCGAGCAACGTATAATTGTCGTAGGCAACGGCCATTTTCTGGCTAATACCTATTTGGGGAATGGTAATAATCTGGATTTTGGCATTAATCTTGTCAACTGGCTGGTCGGTGATGAAGCAATGATCACCATACAACCGCGTGCAACGCAAGACAGTTATTTGGCGCTTGGTGAAACTGCATTGACCGCTATCGTGGTTGTTTTTTTGTTTTTTTTGCCGGGAATCTTTTTGTTGAGCGGTGTTGTTATCTGGTGGCGTCGGAAAAGTGTTCAGTAAGTAGCAATAAACATGACTTATCATTCACAACTTAACTTGATTATGCTGGTGACTGTCATTGGCTTGGCGGTTTTTCTTTATTTGATGCCCCGGTTTCAGCCAGAGAATGGTGAAGAATACTCGATTTCTTTACGAGCGCCCGAAACAGTGCAGACGATTCGTATTGTACGGCATGGACAGGAGGCAGCGCTGCAGCGTACTGCGGGCACCTGGCATCTGGTAAAGCCGTTTTCAGCCAGAGCCGATGCAACGCTTGTCGGGAAAATGCTGCATGTTTTGTCTGCCAGTAGCCGACAGCGCTTCCCGTTGAAAGATACGGAAAATTTCAGCCTGGATCATCCCGGTATTGAATTGTATGTTGATGACGATCATTTTGCTTTTGGCGGATTGGCGCCTGTTACAAACGAACAGTATCTGGCTATCAATGATCATGTATATCTGGTTTCTCCACGCTATGCGATATGGATACCGGTAAGCCCATTAGATTTGGTCAGTGCGAAGTTATTAGCTGACGATGAAATCCCTGTCCAATTTGAATTGGATGGCGTGTCTGTTAGACAGCAAAACGGTCAATGGCGTGTTGTTTCAGAGAGTGCAGACAGTTTGAATCAGGCATTACTGGAACGCTGGGTCAATTTATGGCGATTCCATCAGGCAACGGAACTGGTAACTGACCTGCGGGATCATCCCGATATTCAGACTGTAATAGCAATTACCCTGCAGGATGGGCAGCAAATTAAAATTAAGGTGT
>DOOY01000027.1 GCA_003514765.1 Nitrosomonas sp.
GTATCTTGGTGTGCAAATAAATCTTCTTTCTGTTGCAAAGTCAATGCCTTTTTCTTTTAGACCAAATCACGTAACCTGTTTTTTATACAATTTAACAATATAAGGGAATTGAAAAAAGCATAGGATAGCTGTCAAACACATTAGATTTCTGGCATCATTGAACATTGTACCGACAGAAGCCTATGACAAATGAAATAAACATAAAACGTATTACACTTGCATGTTCATGATTTCCTGATAAGCAGTCACTAGCTTATTACGTACCTGCACCATAGACTGAAAAGACACATTGGCTTTTTGTAAAGAAATCATCACTTCGTGCAAATCCGTATTGGATTCTCCACTCACAAAATCTTTGCTTAACTGTTTTGCTGCCTGCTGTGTATCATTTACCTTATCTACAGCGGCCTTCAATGTCTCACCAAAGTCGACTTTGACTGCTTCATTCTCATCTGCCCGTTTCTTTACGCCAGAAGCAAGCGCTGAAGTTGCTTGTAATTGCTCAAGTATATTATCTATTCCAGATCTATCCATAATTAGAATCCATCATCAGAGTTCACCAACCAAAAAAATCAAAAAACGTTTAACTGACTATCATATAACAAATACCTGCAGACAATTCAAATAAATAACATACTTAAAGACTATGTACTCGATATTGCTGCAATTTGTATCGTAAGGTTCGTTCAGAAATTCCTAATCTCTGAACGGCTAATTTGCGTGAACCATTAACAGCTTCAAGTGTATCCAAAATATGTTTGCGCTCCAGCGCCTTCATATCAAGCGGCGTTGCATCACCGAAACGATCAATTTGCTGTGAACCAGCATTGATCTCCGGCAAACAGATATGTTCAGCGTTAATCGTATTTGTTGCCAAAATCATGGCGCGCTGCATTACATTTTCAAGTTCCCTGACATTGCCCGGCCATTGATATTGTGTCAGTTTTGAAATTGCTTTATTTGACAATTGATGCGTATACGGTTGAGCAGAATCTGCCTTGACTGCTTTTAGAAAATATTGTGCCAATGGCTCGATATCTTGAGGTCTTTCTCTTAGTGAAGGGACTTCAATTGGAAAGACATTCAATCTGTAATATAAATCTTCCCTGAATTTACCACTTTTAACCAAAGCTGACATATCACGATTGGAGGTTGCTAAAAGACGAAAATCCAACTTGATAATTTTATGTCCGCCAACGCGTTCCACTTCTCTTTCCTGCAATACACGAAGCAATTTTGCCTGTAATTCCAGTGACATCTCGGAAACTTCATCAAGCAGCAAAGTGCCGCCTTGCGCCTGCTCAAACTTTCCTGCTTGCGCCTGAGTAGCACCGGTAAAAGCACCTTTTTCATAGCCAAATAATGTTGCTTCCAAAAGATTTTCAGGAATTGCGGCACAATTAATCGCAACAAAAGATTTTTCTGAACGATTTGAATTTTGGTGAATGAAACGGGCAATCACTTCTTTTCCGCTTCCACTTTCACCAGTAAGCAATACGGTTGCCGGTGATTTGGCAACACGCCTTGCCAGGGATAATAAAGCGCGCATACACGGATCTTTAGCAACCATACAATTTTCACTTTCAGAACAAGTCATTGCATATTGCTCGATATATGCCAGCAAACTATTTGGCTCAAAGGGCTTTAACAAATAATCACAAGCGCCACTGCGCATAGCAGCAACGGCTCTATCGATCTCGCCATAGGCCGTCATCAACAGCACCGGCAAATCCGGGTTGAATGTTTTAATTTGTTGCAACAATGCAAGTCCATCGACTGGCTTCATTTGAACATCGCTGACCACCATACCAACCTCATTTTCTTGCAATAAAGTCATTGCTTCAACACCGTCAGAGGCGGCAAGCGACTGATATCCTGATAACTTCATTGTGGTGCAGATTGCTTCCAGCAAATCTTGATCATCTTCTACAATCAGAACAGGTAATTTATTCATTGCTATAACCTCCCGCGCCTCCTTCATCTCTTGCATTCTCGCCATCCTTTATAGTCCTGGGTAACCGTATAATAAATTCACTACCTAATTGAGGTGCCGAATTAACTTCAATAAATCCACCCATAGACTGAACGACAGCACGCACAATAGCCAACCCCAGACCCGTTCCTTCTGTCCGTGTCGTAAAAAACGGCTCAAACAAATGCTCTCGAAGCATATTGTCTATACCTGGACCGTTATCATGTACTCTAAACACCACATCATTTTTTTTCAAATCACAGCTCAAGGTAATTTCATCACCCGCTGCAGAGACTTGCACAGCATTTTCAAGCAAATTAATGAATGCGCCACATAATGCCTTACGATCCGTCATCAAATTTACACCTTGACTACGGTCATGAATATTCAAATACATGCCGGAACGTTTGATTTGGGGTTCAATAACCTGTTGCAAGTCCATTAATAAGGTGCTTATTCCAACGGATTCGAACTGAGCGGTCTCGCCTTTTACAAAACGCAACATATCGCCTGTCAGGTGTTCAAGGTGTTTTAGTCGTTCAATAGTTTTAGTTGCAAATTTTTGCCGTTCATCCGGCATTAACGCGTCATTACCTAGATGCGAGGCATATAACAAGGCCGTTGAGAGCGGGGTACGTAATTGATGCGCCAAATTTGCAGCCATCTCTCCCATTGAAGTCAACCGCTGGTTACGTCTTATCTGTTCTTGCATTGCATATGCTTCAGTAATATCATGAATCAGTAAAATTCTTCTGCCAGCTGAATCTGCAGGACTGCTCTCTATACGAATGCGGCACTGCTCCATCGCAATATTTCCACTAGATTGCCATTCAACGTTCCATTCATTGGCTATCGCAGTGGGCAGCAAACGCTCATCGCTTATTCCCTTCCATGACAAATTAATTAACGGATCACCCAACATTAAACTGGCAGCTGGATTAACCTGTTCAACTCGTTCATCCGCATTTAATGCAATGACTCCACCGGGCAATGCATTCAATAACAATGTTAATTTTTGAGACAACGCTTCTTTTGCTGACAATTGTCGATGTAATTCGCCATTAGCAAGTGCCAACTCATGCGTCAACTGCTTTACCTGCAGCTGCAAATCCTGATAAACACCCGACAATTGCTCAGATGCCGCATTAAATGCGTCAAATGCAAGTTTAAGTTGCTCCTGATCCACGGTAGTTGAGGATGGCTGAATATCAATCATTTGATTTGTATTGTGTATATCCTGGATTCAATGCTACTTTTTTAAATTAGACGCAGAATAGCACTAAAGGCGGATGCCATCATGGCTTGAATAAGACGAGCAATTCTGTCTTATTTGAGCATTCAATGATCATAAAAATTCTCGATAATGAAGCTGTTGAAATTCCCGTGTTCAGTTTAGACAAAATACTTAGAGGACTAAAGTGATATCTACGACATATAAAACTATAAATAAAGCTGAAAAATACTTGAAACAATTTTCACAAAACTAAAAATAACATAACGATATAGGCAGGAGAACATTTGTGGCCACAATACCTAGCGAAACCAATACAGCGAAAAAAATACAACCCAGCACATCATTCGGACTAGACAAATTCACTCAACTGTCAAATCAAAAAAAACTGGGATTTATGGTTGCTGCCGCAGCAATCATTGCATTACTCGCAGGTGCGTGGATGTGGAGTCAATCACCCGATTATCGGGTGCTTTATTCCAATATTTCAGATCAAGACGGTGCTGACATTATAAATTCACTGCAACAGACAAATGTTCCATACAAATTCTCACAAAGTGGCAGTGCGATTCTGGTGCCCAGCGACCAGGTTCATGAGGCCCGTCTACGTTTGGCCGGCCAAGGGCTGCCGAGGGGCGGGCTGGCCGGATTTGAATTAATGGAGAACCAGAAGTTTGGCGCCAGTCAGTTTCTCGAACAAGTCAACTATCAGCGTGCTCTTGAAGGTGAATTATCACGTACCGTTCAATCGTTGTCAGCAGTTCAAAGCGCACGTATACACCTAGCTATTTCAAAACCATCTGTTTTTGCCAGAGAAAGGCAAAAACCCAGTGTTTCTGTATTACTGAATTTATATCCGGGGAGAATGCTAGGCGAAGAGCAAGTAAGCGCAATAGTACACATGGTTTCAAGCAGCATACCCAGCTTACCTGTCCAAAATGTTACCGTTGTTGATCAAAATGGCAATCTACTCAGCGGACAGGAAGAAACAAAGCCCGAGTCCAAATTCGATGCCAAACAACTGGAATATCTGCACGAGCTTGAAAAAAGCTATTCGCGGCGAATCGAGGCGATACTATCGCCCATTACCGGCGCTACCAATGTACGCGCCCAAGTAACCGCTGATCTAGATTTCTCGAGGATCGAACGTGCTGAAGAAATTTATCGGCCTAACAACACAGAGACCGAAGCAGCATCCATTCGCAGTCAGCAAACAATGGAATCCATGTCAACCGGCAGCAAAATTGACGGCGGCATACCAGGTGCATTAACTAACCGTCCACCGGAGCCAGCAATTGCACCGATCGAAATTGAAGGAGAAAACGGCGCACAAAAACCTGAACCACTACCTTCTGACCAGCGCAAAGAGTCTACTACTAACTATGAAGTCGACAAAACAGTCCAGCATACACATTTACCAACCGGTAATATCAAACGGTTATCTGCAGCAGTTGTTGTCAATTATCGAAAAACAGTAAATGAAGATGGCAATATAACGCATGTACCGCTTTCTGAAGCAGAAATCCGAGAAATCAATAGTCTCGTAAAAGATGCCATGGGGTATAACGAAAATCGTGGCGACACTTTAACGGTTACCAACAGTTTATTTAGCGATGCAGATAATACAGTACTGGATGTGCCGTTATGGAAAGATCCTGAGATGATTTTATTGGCGCAAGAGATCGGAAAACAATTATTAATCGCAGCCATTGTATTGTTTTTCCTGTTGAAAATCCTGCGCCCGTTCCTTAAATCGCTCGCACATAATCCGGAGTTAAAAGAAAAAAAACTGGCCGAATTATCGAATGGTGCAGCAGTGGATGCATCGGGACAGCCTATGAAGCTGGCTGAAGATGGCACACCATTGCTGAATCAGTCATCTACTGAAGAAGTCAGAAAAGAAGCATTTGGTAAAAACCTCCAAAAAGCCAAGCAATTGGCTAT
>DOOY01000304.1 GCA_003514765.1 Nitrosomonas sp.
CGCACCAACCCTCTGTTTTATAGAAAGTCTTGCAGAAACGGCACACTTTCAGCAATTGATGTGCATATCCAAGATATCCTTATATCTGAATCAATTATTATACCAATTCAAGACAGATTTAAGCGATCTTGGTCCCGATAAAAAATACAATTGCTTTGTGTTTCTGTATCATTCATGATGCTTCCAAATTCGTCAAAAACCAACCTGGAGAATCATCTTTGGAAAAACCTAAATTCCGCTCTATTTTTACATCCGCATCCAAACAAGAGCGAACCGAGAATTTTGAAAATTATTGGCTTTTCACTCAGCAACACAATGGTGAAATGCTAGAAGATGATAAAGATTTAGTAAAAAAGCGTGCTCGATTAAAGTTTTTTCAGGACAATCCAGTACAACTGCGGGTACCACTTCCGAATCCTGATATATTTTATAGCAATTATGTTGATATGAAAGATGATCCCAAAACTTTGGACCGAATGACTTTAATGTTAACCAGTATCTATAAATTTGCCCGGCATGAATGGGTTGGCATTAAAGGTGCCTGGAATGTGATACCAAATATGGCTGATTCAAATACGATTGAAGACAAAATCAGTCGGGTGCATTTAGCCGAAGAATTTTGCCATGTTCGCTTGTTTGACGAAATGCTGCGCACTTGTGGCCTGGATAAAGTGGAGTGGGTGCCGTTGAGTCCGATTAAAGAAAAAATTTATGAACAATTTCCTAAATTTCCAGGATTCCTGATGAACACGCCCGCATTTGTGACGGAATTGATGGGCGTTACGTACTATTGTCATTTAAACCGCATGATTAATGAACTACTGGCAGATGAACCTGAAGTGCAAAAGCGCTTAATAGAATTGCTCGATGAGATTATCATTGATGAAGTAGCGCATGTTGGGCAGCGTAGAAACTTCATTGGCCCAATCGGAATGCGCATCTCTAAATGGCTAGTCAATCCGTTTTATACAATGTTCTTTAACGATATCCCAGAAGTCGCCAGGTTATTTGACGTAAAACAAATGATTAAAGACGGCGAATCATTTGATTTTAATTATTTACCTGAGCACATTATCGAAAAAAGCTGGATTCCTTCTTACTGTAAAATGTGAAAAGGGTCGACGGAAACTGTATATCGAACCACCGGAAAATCGGCACATATTGTTGATTATTGTGTTACTACCCAGGTAAAGTAGCGTCAAAAACGCACTAATTACTCGCTGATTTAGTCGCTCATTATAACTCTTCAGAATCCGGTTATTTTCACTTCAGTTTCCAGTCTTGAACTGACACTTCCTCTATACGAGCCGTATACTGGCAAGGTCTTTTTAGGTTCTTTACTTGCCGCAATAGGGATATATGCTTCATTAGTATAGATACCCGCACTTGGGTCCACACCGATCCAGCCGGCACCCGGAGCCAGAAATTCCACCCAGGCATGAAGCTCGTGCCCCTCTCCTAATTCTGGGTTGAAAGCATATCCACCTACAAAACGTGCGGGGATTTTCAAGTATCTGAGCATGATAATCATCATCCACGACAGATCTCGGCAAGACCCGCTTTTCCTTTGAAAACAGTCGGAAGGTTCATGTATGTCTTCAGTATATCTTGCCGAATAACTCCAATTCCGGTTGATCAATTGAAGAATTTCATTTACCGGTGTCAATAATTCATTAGGCGGCACTGACAGGTACGGCAATAGCGCATCTTCCATTTCCGATGAAATGGGGCGGCCTATATCCAGGTAGCCAAAGTGTTCATGACTATTCATACGCAGAATATTCATGTCTATAAAGAAACCAAACGGATTAAACTTGGTAGTGTTCACGTTAATGAACGCATTTATTTCAAGACTATTAACAGTTCTATCAAACCAGCATTGATATTGCAATGCATTTTCAATATTCAATAAGGGGAAGAGGCCATCCGGCAGTGGGTTTACTTTGAGCTCGAACGCTTCGACTTGCAAGTAAGACCGGTGTTGGGGGCAAAAATTAAGATAATGAGGTTCAAGAAAAACGAAATCATCGTAAGTGTAGCGGGTTTTGTGCTGTATACGCAATTTCATTCAACGATCTTTAACTCATGAATTAGGGATTGTGGGGATTGCAAAGCTTTTGCAGGTAAATGATGTATGGCGTCTGTTGGATTCCATTCCTTAGAATCCCGAACTCGTAAACCTTCAATATTCCACCACATCAATTGGTTCAGTATACCCCATTCACATACATTCGAGTTATCATAAAAAAACAGGCAAGGCAATCGCGCCTGAATTATCCTGACTTTTCAGTCAGTATTACAATGTGCGGTTGCCGCGGTTTGAGTGGAAAGACAAGCAGAAAGTGACTGACGACTGATTCCAGTCACTATTTGATGTACGTACCGCAGCTTGTTCAGGGACGTACTGGAAATAACGAACGGATAGGCATCATCCATGCCCATACTGCGGTTAAGCGCATTCAATGCAACGCTTAGCCGGCACCAGTCATCGAACAATTCATCAAATGAAGCGGGCGTTTTGTAACCGTTTGCCATTTGGCTATCGATTGCTGGCGCAGAGACATCATAACCATGTATGCTGAAACTAAAATCATGTGCTGTCTCCACGGTATCTACCATATGTAAATAATGCGCCCATGTTTCAGCCCAGTCTTCCCACGCATGTGAACTGGCGTAGGCGCTGATCCATATATCCTGCCAGAACGATGATGGACCCTGTTCGTAGTAGGTACGTAAAGCCTGCTGATAATCCAGTCGTTCATCACCAAACAAATCACGAAAACTATTGATTTTATCTGTGTTGTTAATTAGCCGGTCCCAATAGTAATGACCCGATTCATGTCGAAAATGACCGAGTAATGTGCGATAGCGTTCATTCATTTTATCCCGCATTTCCAACCGCGAGCTATGCTCTGCTTCGAGCAGATTAATGGTAATCATGCCCGATTTATGCCCGGTTGCTATACTCTGTCTGATAGTCAATTCATTACTGAATTCATCTTGTGCAACATCATCCTGCAGGAATTCAAAGCCCATTCCGCTGGACGGATCCTTCTCCCGGCTCACTACCGGTAAATCCAGGCTATATAGCGTATACAATAGACGACGCTTGGCTTGTTCAACGCGATACCAAAGCGTGATGTTCTGTGCTTCATTGAGATTTGGAATAATATGATTCAGGCGGCAAGAAAGACATAAAGCATGATTATCACGCGCCGACACCATCCAATTGCAGACATTATAATCGACAAAATTTTTACATTGACGATACGGCCGATTATTGAATAAAGCCAACCAGTTGCCCTCTGTAGATGGTTCCAGAGCACTTAATCGCTTTTCCTCGGGCAGGTAGCCCACCATTCGATTACAGGAAAAGCACTGGCTGTTCTCAAAATGCAAATGATTACCACAGTGGCAACGGAATGTTTTCAATTCATTATCCTTCGACTGATTGATGCTGCAACTTACAGTATAGCTTCAATACTGTTGTAATTCTGTTTCATTTCAGGCGGATAAAAAAAGACTATCAGTCAAATACGGCTTATCTACAATAAGCACTTGTAATTACTGTAAAGATTTTTGACGACAGCTTTCCAGATTTATGTTTTTCTAATTGTATTCTAGTACTGTAGTACAATTCTTTTGTAAGCAAATAACAGCCTGAAACTATATCTCTGAGATAATTGGAATTTGGTTTGAGTTCCTATCGATTTTTGTGGAATTCCAAGCATGGCTAAGTTTGGTCAATTTTTAGGATATATAGATGCCCCATTTAATCGACAAACCAATTCACATTCTGGGCGCCGGAGGGATAGGTGCCGTTATGGCCTGGTGTCTGGCGCTGAAAGGTTATTCAGTGATACTGGTGGATGCACATCCTGGCAAAGTCGCTGAAGGTCAAAAAGACGGCGTTACAATCGTTGGATTGGGTATGCAGCGGATTCCCTTCACAACGTTTGATGACTGGCTAGCGCCGGAGGAAGGTTTTGTCCTGCTCTGCACCAAGACTTATGATAATGCAGCGGTGCTTGCACGTCTGCCAGACAGCGTTTTTCTAGTGCCTATTCAAAATGGTTTTGACCCAGATCTGGAACAACGCGGTCATGCTTGCGAGGGCATCGCCTCTTTTGTGTCGGAATGTTTGCGTGACCGTCCTGTAACACGAATTACCCGTCCAGGCGGCCTGCATATCGGTGGACGCCGCCCAATCACTGCTGATGAGCGCAACGATCTGGCATCACTGGCGCAAGCATTGGGAGAAGCCAAATTGTTTGTAGTCAAAGTTGTGGACAGCATCGAACCATACAAGGCAACCAAGCTCATGTACAACGCCGCCATTTCGCCGTTGGCGGCAGCAGCCGGAGTGGATAATGGGGAATTATTGACCGATCAACTGGCCAAAGGACTCTTTTTTGCGCTGTTACTTGAAAATTATGCAATTCTCCATCATGCCAGGATCCCTCTTGCCCGTATCGGGCCTTTTCATCCTGACATGGTTTCACTGATTCTGCGCATCCCCTGGTTAGCGACATTAATGGCGATGTTTTTTCGCCCATCACTACGTGGCACATATTGTTCCATGGCGCCCGATATTCAAATCGACTGCGGGCGCACCGAAATCGATGCCTATACCGGTCATCTGATTCGTCTGGCAGGCGATTTTCCTTGTCCATTAAATCGCGCCACACTTGCACTCGTGACAAAGGTGACCGGTGAAGGCCTTAAACCGCAACGAAAGTATTTGCAACATCTGGCAGACAATTTGCCAAAAGGCGTATTGTCCTGATTCGCATCACGGACAGTGCTGACGAGCAGCTTTGTCTCAAAGCCAGTGATAGCTGCCCCCTGCTTTCGAGTAAGTTTCAAGCGGGAAAAGCAGCTTTTTTTATTCCATGTGAAGAAACCGGACAGTCCCTACCCCCAGTGAAAGATTTTCTATCCGCTTGCCCCGACAGTTCCGTTGCTGGAGTACTAGCCTCCCCAAATTTCAGCGCTTGTATTTTGCAATCATGCAATCAAAGCAAAATTCAGCATATTTCACTGGATATTTGAACTCTTTTTAAGTAAAGTTCGTTAATTACAAACCCTCTTATTTATGCAAGATAACGGTCTGAATGATAGGAGAAGAAAGGAGTTACATTTTCTTTGTTTGCGCATATAAATAGAGGAATTATTTGTAAAACCATGTCCGGAATCGGTAGTGTTGCTGCACGTATATTGTCTCAGAAGCACCAATTCTGGTGCAGAACAATTCTCATTTTATCGTTAAACGGCGCTTTTCCCGCGCATGCCGAAAATATCCCTGATTTACAGGCACTCATTCATCAATTCGGAATTCAATATCAAAGGCTGGCCGGCCTTGAACAAAATAAGACTCTTTTTTTTAATGTTGCAGAAAATCACGAAAAAGAACTGGCTGCCGGCGTAGTTATTTATATGGTTGTAACGCCGGACAAAGTGATTGAATTTATCAAAAACAATGGCATGGCATCGGTAGAAGATGAGGTGACCGTACAAGATTTTATTCCGCTTAATGCAACGCTGGAATCATTCAACAGATTCAACTTTGAGGAGGGGGGAAGCAGAGAAGCGGCAAACTTTCTGGCGGCAAAGCCGGGCAATCAATTTAATCTATCTACCCAGGAGCTGCAGACGGTACAGTCGATTAATCCAATAAATACCAGTCCAATCCCGCTTGCGTCACAAATATACCGAAAAATATTATGGCAGCGCTGGCGGGATTATCGTAAAAAGGGCCTAAAAGGTATTGCTGCTTATGACCGTGGCACCGGCAAAACCGCCGATCCGGCAGGAGAGCTGCTGGTAGCGACATTGAACAACAAAGTATTGAGCAATTATTTTCCCGGTCTGTATAAAGTCTGGCTGAATTATCCTGTCGCTTTGCCGACGGATGTCAATGAACACTTTTTTCTGATCAATCGCCAAGTCGAAGGCCGCTCTACAATCGATCTCGTTCATCGCGTCATCCTGGCTGCGGACACGGGCGGCATCGTTCTTTCCCGGCAGTTTTATGTCGGACATTCCTATAACTCCAATCAGCTTATACTTGTTTGTCTGCCGTTTCGTGACGGGTCTCTTGTTTTTTATGTCAACCAGACTTTTACCGATCAGATCACAGGTTTTGGCAGCAGCATCAAGCGCCCTATCGGACGCGAACAAATGCGCCGCCGAATGGACAGTCATTTAAAAAACCTGAGTAATGCGCTGGCAGGTCACTGAAACACCAACACTAAACAAGTCAATCAAAGCCTCACAGATTTCAACGTAATAAAATCACCGGAATATCAGCCTGTGCAATAAGCGCCTGTTTTTGTGCATTTGTCAGCAATGCGTCACTGCCTTCGAGCAGCAATATACGGCCATGAAACTGCTGGATAACTTGCAGGATCTGTTCAGCGGTATTATCACCGAGTCTAACCAGACTGACCTGCAGCGAATGGCCTTGTACACTTTTATTGATTGCTTCACCGAGCTTTTGATATTCATGCGCGTCAACGGCAGGTAGCAACACAATTAACTGATTATGATCTTCATAGGCCAATTCAATGGCCAGAGAAAGTGCATTCCGGCTGGTTTTGCTGCCGATAAAGCAGACCACAACAGGTCGTTCGATAATACAGCCGTATTGCAATACAACCACATTGCAACTGGCGGTTGACAGGACGAATCGGGTGATATTACCAATTTTCTGATTCTTGGTGCGTAACTGCGTGTTCTTGCCGATAACCAGCAAGTCCGTCTGTTTGGACGCATCACATAATGCACTGGCGACATTTCCGCGTAAAACATCAAAAGTAATTTCAATTTTATTTTGCTGTGCAATCGCTTCAACCAGTTTGCGCAACCGTGCAGTCTGCGTCTGCATTGACCGTTCCATTCCGGCGACATTAATTGAACGGCCGGTTGGCGATCCATAAACAAATTCACGCACAAATGGCAGTTCAGCCACATGAAACAAATCAATGTCTTCAATAAACAAAGCATTCAGCCGCGCATTAAAACGATTGGCGAGCGCGATTCCCGCTTGCAGAATGTTACGGTTTGCCACACTTGCATCAATCGCGACCAGAATGCGGCTAATCTGTGTTTTTTTCATTATTGTTGGCCGCTTCTTTACCAGTTTTTCTCAAACGCTGACGGATACGTTCCAGTTCAAGCAGCCTGGCCTCAACTTGGGTATTGATCTGTGCGGCGGTTTCGCCTGTTAAAACTTCCATAGCTTCATCCACAGTACTGTATGCATAAATTGCAAACTGTCCATTTTCGCATGCCTGAATAACATCATCGCGCAGCATCAGATGTTGCATGTTGCCGACGGGAATAAGCACACCCTGTTGTTTTGTAAATCCGCGAAACCGGCAAATATCAAAAAACCCTTCGATTTTCTCGTTGACACCGCCGATCGCCTGCGCTTCACCACGTTGATTCACAGAGCCGGTCATCGCCATGCCTTGTTGAATAGGCAAGCCGGATAAAGCGGAAAGCAGACCGCAAAGTTCCGCCATTGAAGCACTGTCACCTTCGATTCTGCCATAAGATTGTTCAAAAACCAGACTGGCTGAAAGCGACAACGGATAATCTTTTGCGTAACGTTCGGCGAGAAAGGATGAGAGTATGAGCACACCTTTGGAATGAATTGCGCCGCCGAGTTTGGTTTCACGCTCAATGTCAACCACTTTCCCGCCGCCGAGGCGTGTCGTAGCGGTGATGCGTGACGGTATTGCGAAACTGACATCCCCGAGCTGCATGACGGCCAATCCGTTGATTTGGCCAACCTTGGC
>DOOY01000153.1 GCA_003514765.1 Nitrosomonas sp.
TTGCAGCCAGTCCCAACATGCAACACCAACAGGGCGGGCATTCCTGCTTAATGTCTGCCATAACTCATCAGCATATGCCTCAGAGACAATAAGTTCCAACCGGCTTGGCGTATAACAGAAAATGCTGGCTTGGGGTGCATGCGTAACGCGCAACTGCCGGCAGGTTTGAAGTGATGTTTCCATGACATCTTCTATGCGTTTGCATGCTTCGATACCGGCGACACCGATACGGATCCACTGCTCGCTGCAATCATTTATTTGCACCTTCGAACGCAAAACAAACATCGATAATCTTTTTTGTATGGCTGCACACAGACTGACCGGCAATTGCATCATCCATTCCTCGTTTCGCTGCCAGAGAGTAAAGTTTGCCAACACACGCCCCTTAGGTGTGCAATAGCTGCCATATTGCGCTTGATCCGCCCCTACCTCCATGACATCACAACTTAACTGACTTTGCAGAAACATCTGCGTATCATTGCCAGAGAAACAAAGCAAACCATAGTGAGAAAGGTCAGTCAGTATCATTCCCGTTTGCGCATGCTTTAACTCTGCCTTGTCATCTCCAAACTGGATAACACGATCGTTTTCGATAACTGCATTATGATTCTGTAAAAAAGTGCGCCAATTTTTCTGCATCATATGTTAAAAAAAGTATTAGTCATGCGTGTGATTATACGAGCACCCAGTGTGCATAAAAACATGCAACCCACCAAATTTTCAACGGTGCGGCAGCCTTGTTTGTAAGTAGCGATTAATTTAGAGTATAACGATAGTTATATCCATACAAAAGATCCAGGAACGCAACATCATGGAACAAATGGTACAAGCAATGCGATCCACAAGCGACCCGATTGGGGTCATTGAGGAAATTCACGGACCGGTCGTGGATGTCGTCTGCGATCGTTTGCCACCATTGCATCAGGCATTGTATTCTGTTTCTGACCATCAAAACTATCTGTTTGAAGTTCACCGGCACCTTGATGCGCGCCGCGCACGCGCAATCGCCCTGCACTCCACTGGCGGGCTTCAACGTGGCTTGAAAGTGTTTGACAGTAAGGGGCCGCTGCGCATCCCCGTTTCACCGGATTGTCTGAATCGCGTACTGGACATGTTTGGCGCACCACTTGACGGCGGTCCACCACTGCAAACGATGAAAATGCGTAATATTATAGCGCCGCCTGCATCATTGGCTGATACAGTGCCTGCAACAGGCATTCTTGAATCAGGAATAAAGGTCATTGATTTGTTATGCCCATTTATCAAAGGCGGTAAAACAGGACTGTTTGGTGGCGCCGGAGTGGGCAAAACGGTGTTGATCATGGAATTTATGCACGCGATTGTCAGTCTGCATCAGGGTGTTTCGGTTTTCGCCGGAGTCGGGGAACGTATTCGCGAAGGACATGAATTGTGGCATGAAATGCGAGACGCCGGTGTCATGCCACAGACGTTGATGTTGTTTGGACAAATGGATGAATCGCCAGGCGTGCGATTCCGTGTAGGCTTGTCAGCCTTGACTTATGCCGAATACCTGCGCGACACTCTGGGCAAGAAAGTTTTATTGTTGATGGATAATGTGTTTCGCTTTGTTCAGGCGGGTAGCGAAATTTCTGGCCTGCTTGGGCGGATGCCGGCTACCTTAGGATATCAACCCACGCTAATGAGTGAGGTTGCGGAATTACAAGAGCGCATCATTTCCACCCGCAGTGGCGACATCACTGCTGTGGAAGCAGTCTATGTACCGGCAGACGACATGACAGACCCTGCGGTCAGCACCATTCTGGCACATCTGGATACAACCGTGGTCTTGTCCCGCAGCCAGGCGGCTAAAGGAATTTATCCGACTGTTGACCCGCTACAGTCTTCGAGCAAAATGATGGATCGGACATTCTTGGGCGACCGCCACTACTATGTGGCCGAAAAAGTGCGTGAGCATCTTGCACGTTACCGGGAGCTGGAGGATATTATTGCCATGCTGGGTTTGGAAGCGTTATCAGAAAAAGATCAGCAGATCGTCATGCGTGCACGTAAGTTGCAGCGATATCTGACGCAACCATTTCATGTAATGGACGCGCATAGTGGTATTCAGGGCGTCTCAGTCAAGTTGGAGCAGACTTTGACGGATTGTGAAGCTTTTTTGCGTGGAGACCATGATGCAGTTCCAGAAGAGAAATGCTATATGCGCGGTTCCATGCAGGATGTATCATGAAAACATTTGCCTTGCATATTCAAAGTGCCACACAATATATACCCGTGAAAAATGTGACAAGCTTTGTCGGAGCCGATTCATCGGGCAGTTTTGGCATTCTCGCTGGCCATGCCCGTTTTATGACGGCGCTAAACTATGGACTGACACGTTATCAAGTAGAAGATAACAGTTGGCGCTACCTGGCTTTCCCCGGCGGCATACTTTATTTCCTGAATAACCATCTGTACATCAGTTCACGTCGTTTCCTCTGTGATACTGATTACCAACGTATCAGTGCAGGCTTGCTGGCACAATTGCTTGCCGAAGAAACAGAACTTAAAAAAATAAAAGATAGTTTGTGTCAGTTAGAACAGGAAATGTTTCGCCGTTTGTGGCAAATGGGACGTAATGAATTCAAAGTGTAGCGGTTATGAATGACAAGCAATTGCGCAAATCGGTAGAGCAACAAATCAAACGCATGCAGCGTGCTGAAAAAGAGCGCCCGACATTACTGGCACAATCGGTATTTATGGGAACACTGTCTTTGCTGTTTGTTTTGCCCGTTATCGTGGGCGCCTACTTGGGTAATTGGCTGGATGAAAGGTCGGACGGTTATTCTATCCTTTGGACAGTCGGATTGATTATCGCCGGTCTTGTTATTGGCATAATAAATGTCTACTTGTACGTGCGGGAGCGTCACTGATGGAAACACCATCCATTGTATTTTATGTCGGTCCGTTTGGAATTACCTCTATCGTGGTAACCACCTGGGGGATTATGCTGGTACTGGGCGTGTTATGTTGGCTTGCAACAAAAAACCTGTCACTCACCCCAGGGCCGTTGCAGACGGTGTTGGAAGGCGTGGTATCGGCAATGGAGGCCAGCATACAGGCTGTCTTGCCAGATCGCGCACAACAATTACTGCCATTCATTGCTACATTATGGATATACATTGTCACTGCCAACCTTACCGGCCTGATCCCGCAATTACACTCCCCAACCGGAAATTTATCGGTAACAGCCGGATTAGCGATATTGGTGTTTTTCTCGGTGCATTGGTTTGGT
>DOOY01000209.1 GCA_003514765.1 Nitrosomonas sp.
TTTTTTCCTGTTCATTTAACCAAAGGAGACAACATTATGAAACGCTTTCATGTACATATCGCCGTCGATAATTTTCAGGATAATATCCGTTTTTATTCTGCATTATTCGGAACCGGTCCCGCTATCAGCAAAACTGATTACGCCAAATGGATGCTGGATGATCCGTTTATTAATTTCGCAATATCTGCAAGAGGTACGAAATCAGGTTTGGATCATGTGGGAATTCAAGTAGATTCCGACGAGGCGTTAAATGAAATGAATCAACGTCTCACCCAAGCAGAGTTGCCTGCTGCTGAGCAAAAAAATGCACAGTGCTGTTATGCCACATCGAATAAATATTGGACGATTGACCCGCAAGGTATCGCTTGGGAAGTATTTCATTCGCTGACGACAATCCCGACATTTGGTCAGGACACGCCAGTTCCTGTCAAAGCCGAATCTTGTTGCGCGGGCTGATCATGAATGCATTGTTTATTGTCATGCTTATTGGCCTAAAACTTCCGCCTTCAGGCGGAAAATGGCTATAGCTGTAATCTGGCAACTGGCAATGAAAAGGCACTGGACTTACTCAGGCGATTCTCACCAGCGGCGTGGAAGTACCCGCATTTCCTTGGTACTACGTATTTTGGAATAGGTAAAACCCGATCAACCTTGGATTATTTAGGCAGGAATTGATTTGGAGTATAGCCGTCGTTTGGTGAATTGGATAAATTCCGCCGGTTTAGGTTTGCAATCCCCTGATCGGACTATTGTTTCTGGATGTGCAGTACAGTCATGTCGTCAAGCTCGCTGCTGTGCAGTGGAAACAGTGTTTTCAATGCCCGGACCAAACCGTCCCGGTCTGTTGCATTGAATTCGCCGCTGACTTTCAGGGTGTTTAATTGCGGTTCTCCCAACCTGATTGGACGAGTGTGATAGCGGTTGATCTGCCGGACGACTTCGCTCAGCGGCGTATCGCGAAAAACCAGCCTGTTTTTACGCCAGGCAGTTACGGTGCCGGTATCCGTCTGGAAAGTGTCCGACAGTTCATGTTTGGAGTAGGACAGTTGCTGTCCGCCCTGAATGATTGCTGAAGGATAAAATGAATCGCCCAGACCTATTTCAACAGCACCTTCAAGCACTGCTACAGTGATTCTATTTTTTTCCAGGTTGACATTGAATTCGGTGCCGATATCCCGTATTGTGCCGTTTCCCGCATACACTTCAAACTTACGCAAGCGCTCATCGCCGATCTTGAATAAAGCTTCGCCGTACTCTATGGTTACTTTGCGAATCAGTCCGAATAATGCCAGCCGCAGTTTTGTGTTCGTATTGATGTCGATGGTAGTGCCGTCTGCCAGGTCGATTTGCTCACGTTCGCCTATCGCCGTTATGATGACTTTTTCATAATGGACAAGCCAATGCAATGCGCTGAACATGACCATTATTAGAATGATGCCCGCGATAGTGGAATGGCGTTTTTTTTGAGGTCTTCGTTCCAGTTGGTCAAGGCTTTGCCATAGCCGGACATATTGCTGATACTCGGCACGATGCGCTTCGCTTTGTGCCAGCCAGGCCTCAAAGGCCTTCTGCTCGGCGTGACTGTAATCACTTTGCTGTATACGCAAAAACCAGGTTGCGGCTTGCTCGGTCAGTGAATTTTCTTCAGCTTCGAGCCGCGTTTGTTCATTTTGCTGCGGTTTTCCCATGGTGACGGTTAGAGCAATACCTGACGTAAGCGCACCAGTGCGCGAATCAGTAACTTTTCAACAGCGTTGCGAGAAATACCGAGTTTTGCGGCAATTTGAGCGTGTGAGTAACCGTCAAATTTGTGTAGCACAAACGCACGGTGACATTGCGGAGGCAATACTTCGATAATAGCGCAGAGTTTTTCCAGCGTTTGACGTGCACTTGTAATGCGAGCAGGGTCGGATACGTCGGTTAACGGCTGTTCATGCTCTGGCAGTTCATCGATACTGATGTGTTTTGAATGCTTCACTTGCATGCGATGATAATCGATCGCCAGATTCCCGGCGATACGGTATAGCATCGCACGGATATTGTGTATTGGATTATCGGTCTGACAACCCATCATGATCCGGATAAATGTTTCCTGCGTCAATTCAGCGGCGACTTCGCGGCATCTCACACGTCTAAACAGAAAAGCGCGTAATTCACTAACATGACGCAGATAGATGTTGGTGAGTAAGAGAGAGGGATTCATTAATTCGGTTGATATGGCGACTTCGTTTAATGCAACCGGATTATGCTTGACAGGAAAGCCGATTGGAATGCGACATATTGTCGCACCCGGCTATTGTATATGCGTTAACTCCAATAAATGTTCTGGATTCATTTTTGACTTTTTATCTGCTATCGATCTTATCTCTGGCTTTTTCCGCTTCGGAGCTGACTTGGTCTATGGTTTTCCGAAATTCGACTTGTGTGTCATTGGCCGTTTTGGCTATTAGATCATTGTCGGCATTCGCTTCCTTGATCAGGCAGGAATTATATGCCAGCGCGCGATCTTGCCATTCGTTGATCGCTTCAACGCTTCGATTGAAATTTTCTGCGCTGGTTACATCGATAGCAGGCGGCTCGGGTTTCTCGCCGCAATTCGCTGGCGACCAGATGCCGTCAATGAGTGTGCCGGCATTGCTGACGGTGTGTGCCAGCGATAAAACAATCATAACGAGAAAGTTCTTTTTCATAGTTGCCTCCTGTGAAAATGAGTGGGGATGATGGTGTGATTGTATAGAACGCATTAATGTGCTGACAGGGTTTGTTGCGGTATTAGCCGGATTGTCATATTGCCCTACCTCCTCTTGCACTCACTGTTGGATAATATAAGCTGTTTAAAAACGATCTGTGTTGCCGTTGCGGCGTTAATGAAGGTTTAAAATAACGCTGTATCCGGCTACATCAATCGTACAAATTAAACCGGTAGCGGCAGTTTGTCGTCCATCAGAAAATTGTCTATGCCAAAGGTCGTGATTTGCCTGGATTCGAGTTGTTTGAATGAAACTTCCAGGGCGCTTAATTCGCATAGCCACTGTACCGCGTCCAGGGGTTTCTTTTTGCTGAACGCTTCAATGCTGAACAGGCCTATACAAACGCCCTTGGCAGGGTCTCTGGCAGAAGCATATTCAAACACTTGAATCCCGG
>DOOY01000216.1 GCA_003514765.1 Nitrosomonas sp.
ATGGGAGGAAGATCAACTTTTTCTGCATTATTTGACTGAACATTCGAATATGTGACGTTGCCGTGCTCATCAATTTGTTTGTAAACACCTGATAATGCCTGAGAAGCATAGCCGGAAAGAATTGCCAACAGAAGGACATGACCTGTTTTCATGATTTTTAACCTGATTCGTAAAGCTATAATTTAGTGAGTTCCATTTTTAAAGCCGTAATATTATTTTGATGCCGTTGCAACTTGCTTTGCAATTGCCTGACGTTTTCCTTTTGACGGCTATTTTCCTCATCGTTGTGCAGCGTAACTAAATTTTTTTGGGTATCTGAAAATAATTTCATTTCAGTAGCCAATTCATGCTCAAGTATCGTGCGTCGATTGATATCGCGTTTGTTTTGTGTGTTGACACTTTCTTTTGGAAAATGATTCAGGGTTTTGGGCGAAGATATTTGAGGCCTATGAGATTGCAGGGCTGATTGAAATTTCTGTCCCCCTGTTATAGGGCGATTGGTGAATGTGATATTTCCATCCTTATCAACATGCTTATAGATGGTGGATCCAGCGTGCGAGGCGGATGTGAAGTTAAAACTCAATAAAATGAGAATGATAAATATACTTGGTGTACCCATATCTTTGTTAACGTGGACGATTACTGAGAGCTACACTTCAACTTGATTAAATAGGTATAGTTTACCAACTGAAATTATTTGGAAAAGCTAAAAAAAAGCCGATTATCTATTCTTTTTAAATATTTAGTAAAATCAATTCATTCAGTTGTTCCTGGCTTCCCGGTATTTTGGGAGAGGTACATTGATCCGGTAGTGGTTATTATGTTATGCCGTCGCGGTCTTTTTTCGTGAACCATTCGATCACAAACTGTAGTACATATCAAATTCAACGGGATGGGTTGTTGCCCGCAGCAACGTAACTTCTTCCATTTTAAGATGAATATAAGCATCAATCATGTCATTGGTAAATACGCCGCCACGAATCAGAAAATCACGATCCTTGTCCAAATGGTATAAAGCTTCATCTAAAGAAGCGCAAGTACTGGGTACTTTTGCAGCTTCTTCCGGCGGCAGATCATAAAGATTCTTGTCCATTGGATCGCCCGGATGGATTTTATTCTGAATGCCATCGAGTCCCGCCATCATCAGCGCAGTGAATGCTAGATAGGGGTTCGCTGAGGGATCGGGAAAGCGGACTTCTATACGGCGGCCTTTAGGACTGCTGGAGTGGGGTATGCGGATAGCCGCCGAGCGATTGCTTGCTGAATATGCCATATTGACAGGCGCTTCAAAACCCGCAACCAGGCGTTTATAGGAATTTGTGCCCGGGTTGGTAATTGCGTTCAACGCCTTGGCATGTTTTAGAATTCCGCCAATGTAAAACAGCGCGACCTCGGATAAGCCGGCATAGCCGTTACCGGAGAATAAATTTTCCCCGTCTTTCCAGATGGATTGATGTACATGCATGCCTGAGCCATTGTCGCCCACGATGGGCTTGGGCATAAAAGTCGCAGTTTTGCCATACGAATGGGCAACGTTATGTACTACATATTTAAGCAATTGATTCCAGTCAGCACGTTTAACCAGGCTGTTAAAACGCGTCCCAATTTCGCACTGACCCGCCGTGGCGACCTCATGATGATGTACTTCTACTGGAATGCCGAGTTGTTCCAGAGTCAGGCACATGCTCGAGCGGATATTTTGCAGCGAATCGACAGGCGGTACCGGAAAGTACCCTCCTTTAATGGCCGGACGATGGCCAACATTACCACTGTCATATTTAATAACAGAACTCCAGGCGGCTTCCTCGGATTCGATTTTAACGGAGCAACCGGACATGTCAGTATGCCAATAAACCGAGTCAAAAATAAAAAACTCCGGTTCTGGACCAAAATAAGCTACATCGCCAATGCCGGTTGATTTAAGATAAATTTCACCCCGCTTGGCTAGTGAGCGCGGATCGCGGCTGTAGCCTTTGCCATCTGCAGGTTCAACGACATCACAGGTCATAATAAGCGTGGGGTCGTCCATAAACGGGTCCATGTTGGCTGTTTCTGGATCTGGAATCAGGAGCATATCGGACGCCTGAATACTTTTCCAGCCAGCAATAGATGAACCATCAAATGGGTGACCATCCTCAAATTTGTCTGCGTCAAAACTATGAGATGGAATCGTAACATGTTGTTCTTTTCCATTGGTATCGGTAAAACGCAAATCGACAAATTGAATATTATTGTCTTGGATCAATTTCAAAACATCAGCTTCCGCCATTTTTTTCTCCGGACATGCAAAGTTATAAAACAAATAAAAGAATTCATTTGACAGAATTATACCAGTACCGGCCGATTAAAAATTTGAAACCGCATGTGGCATGCTAAAAAGGTTTTTCAGATTATTATTTGTGAACATATTTTGCGATAATGGCATTATTTCATAATGCTCATCAGTTTTTTCGTTAACGTAAGCATTACATTATATTGGAAACAAAATGGTGCCTTTCACAAAGCCAAAAAAATTTGGTCTGATCGTAGGTGTTAGTTTTTTAGTAATGACTATTCTGTCGCCAGCACCTGCGGAAATGTCTGAATCCGCTTGGCGTACTACAGGTGTTGCCTTGCTACTGGCGATTTGGTGGG
>DOOY01000014.1 GCA_003514765.1 Nitrosomonas sp.
GAGCCTGTTTTTAACGCCGCAGTCGCAACGCAGATAGTTTTTTCAACGCCTGTTAAGCCATGCTTCTGTATCAGGAAACATTGATATTTGCTAGCGCGGAAGCATGTTTAGTAGCATAGTGATCAAGCTCCAAATGCAATAATACAGCAGGCGCATTGACTCGCGGACAGGTGCGCAATTCGCCGGATGGCTGGAAGCCGAACACATGCTTATGGAAACCCGCATGACGCGGGTTGACTTCGCAAAAGAAATCAGTAGTATTTAAAACGTTGCGCGCATAGAGAAATGTAACTTGAAACAACGATGTAATCATTTCCTTTGAACTATACTGCGGATCTAAAGCAAACTTAGACAATTCACAAACTTTCCTGCCATTTTTACGGAATAAATTGATTTCGTCGCCATAAAGCTCGTCAGCGAGAAGACCGTTGGCCGAGTCATTCTTTAATGTCACTGTCCCAATAATAATTTCCCCAATAAATGTAGCAAATGTAATTTGATCAGGGCTAGGGGGGAAAATTGAGGCGTTTTGAGTCTGGTATCCACGCGAAGCGTACATACGTTTAATCAGAGTGTTTGCTTTGATTCGATGCTTCAGAGAATTGACAATGTGTATGCTGTAACCATTGCGATTCAGGTGATAGGTTTGTTTTTCTCTGGTGTTGTCTAGTGTGTCAAATGATGGAACAAAAAGTGTCGGGTTACTATCGCTAGCATAGTTCGGGAGTGATTTATTAGTGTTCAGCATTCTATAAATTAGACCTACTAAGTAATGAGATTAAAAAACGAAATGGCAGGCTTAAATTACATTCAACGGATACCCTTGGAAATCAAATGCACGATTGAAGATCCATGCAGCAGCTTGACTTGTGTTCAAAAATACTTAAATTGTCTTAGCTGTGACTTTTCTCACCAACGTAATTATCTCGATGAAATATACTTATTTCTAAAACGAAGGGTTAATTCGCTGTAATCACCTACCACGGTTATTAGTGATTCACTCTCAATTATAAGCAATTTATATGCCAGTTTACTTAGTCATTTATAATCAATGAGTTGCATAATATTTTTGATTGCCAAAAATTTTTAACTGTCGCTCCTCCAATGGATGCCAAGCACAGATAGTTATAATATATTGTTTATAAACAATATTGCTTGTCTCCAAATGGAGACAGGGTGACCTGGCGGGTAATGCGGTCATGGAGCAGATCTTGCGCAACAAGCAAGCCATCACAAGACCGGGCATATCTTCCGGGCAAACATAAAAATGTGGAATTTAATCCGTAACATCAATGGCATTGATCAGGCACAGCAAGCTTTAGCAGGGCGTTGAACAATGTTTCGAAGCAGGCAGATTTTGAACGGCCGGAAGCCGACCCAAAGAGCAAGACACATAATGTGCCGAGGAAAAAGCGGCGTTCATGTGGAATAAATGCGCATTTTGAGTTTGTTTTTAACGCTGCAACGACAACGCAGAGAACTTTTCAACAGCCTGTTTATAGGCTTGTTAAGCGCACAACCTTAACTTAAAGACTGAGAAGGGTGGCAATGAAGGAATTCTAACCGGATGAGCCGGCTTGACTCTGGGTCAGGGGTTTATTACGCACCAAAAACGAACGAAACCAGGAAACCAGCACCAATATACTGTGGCGCTTACTTAAATAACATCAGACGGATACGACGAACAAACAAAGTAACGACCACTCAAAGCAAATCAAACAACCGGCATTCGAGAACAAGCCAAAACGGAAATACCAAAAAAGCGCCCCAACTGAGGAGATACCTAGAAATAACCGGCCACGTTACGCCTTTTCTATGTCCTTGACGATCGCCAGATAAAGCGAACGTAACGAAGGATACATGTTGTTGATGCTGCTACTAATTCGCACCATTGAGGGTACACGTTTTCCACGGTGTTCTATTGATTTTCCAATTAACTGAATATCAAAACCCAGCTTACCAAAATGGTGCGCCAATCTCTCTTCCGTAAGCACAAGCAAATATTCAATCCCGTTAATTTGCGCTAGCCGAATTGTACCCAGATACAGGCTAACCGGTATATAGGGAAATCGCTGTTCTTCGTTTTCGGTACTGAAATCAGCACTTGTTATGCTAACTGTACTTTTACTGTCGCTTTTACGCCTACGATAATTTGCAACGACCGCAAGACGTGACACTTCAGCCATTTCGTTGCGGGGTATTTTTTTTAGATCAACTATGGTGTTATCGATGGCACTAACACAAATCTTTTCAATGGGTAATTGATATCCAGGGTCATTCAAACGCGGGCAGATAATTCGCGTGCAACCGATAAATTCACCCGACTTTTTACTGCGAAGCATTAAATGCATAGAATCAGAATCATATTCATCAGTTTCACGTTTGTCCTCATGTAACGACTCATACTTTAGTTCTTCACAATAAACCTGATGACGTATGCGAAAAGCATCATTTTTCTGCTCATCAGATTTCGCATAAACCATTTCAAAATACTTTTGGAAATTCTCTCCCAATTGAACTGCGCTTTCATTCATAATAGTCTCATCCTAGAGCTTAAATTTTAAACACCTCGCACAGCACAAATTAACCTATCAAAAATAATAATTAACATTACTGATAATATGACAATGCGATATAAATAGCGTTGGCGGTTTTTATATAACCACCTGTACTAACGGTTATTTAAAAGATATCTCTATAAAATTTTATTAAACTTCACTTACGGAAGCTGCAATTACAGCAAAGGGATATCCCGGCATCTTGCGCGAGCTGCGCAAGCAGTATGTAGCAACTTTTTCACCCCTAACTGACCGTAAAAAACGTTTAAAGCGGTCAGTATCAGGCGAAAAGCGGAATTTGAATATTGGAATGACGTTTATGGCAGAAAAACCAGTCCGTCAAATTGAAATAAGCTCGGAGATCCGGAACATAAATAACACAAGCCCACGCAATTTAAAGAATAATAATGTGATAGACAAACACAAGTTAAAAATTATCAACCTGAACGGATAAGTTCGTTTTAAACTTTAGTTACTTGATTGAAGCATCAAAAATGGATTAATAAAATTTTTGAAAGATCATCAACTGACAAGGAAAGTAAATATGACTGTCAATGCTGATACTGCCGATTTTTTAATAAATACTGAATACCCAATACCGTCAAAACGTCAACGGTATCCTAAATCCTTCTTAAAGCTTATTTTGTTGGGATTTTCACTTGTTGGCGCACCGTTGATCGCAGCTCTGATCTATATTGCAATCACTATTGACAATCTCGCCGAACGCAGCCATGAAACAATCTACCAGGCAACAGAAATTACCCATGGTAACCGGGTGCTGGCTGACGAAGTTTTAGCGATGGAAAGAAGTTTGAGACAAGCATTAATACTGAACGACCTGTCTTTACTTGAAGGATATATTCGTTCACATGAAAAATTTGAAGAAACGGCAAAAAATTTCACCAAATTGCCCCTGCATACCGAGCATCATCTTTTATTGGAGAAAATGCGTTTATCCGAACTCATTATTTTTAGAGAGATACTAAAAATTAAAAATACTCCAGAAAGTATACCAACCTTACAGGCCCAGATTGAGAATTTCTCAAAGCTGCTCGCCACAGTTCAAGATTTCAGAAATTTAGGTAATATGCTGATTAACCATTATGCTAACGAAATGCTTGAAACCGCCGATCAGGTACGTTCAAATATTGAAATACAATTACTTGCCGTTATTCCCTTCGTTATATTTTTAGCTATTCTGTTCTCAATACTCATTACACGCCCAATTAAACAAATTGACGAAGCGATCTATAATTTAGGTCAAGGGGAGTTATTAAAACCAATTAATGTAACAGGGCCTCAAAATCTAAAACAACTTGGGAAGCGTCTCGATTGGCTGCGCCGCCGCCTGTTAAAACTGGAAAAACAGAAGAATCAGTTCCTCAGACATATCTCGCATGAACTTAAAACGCCTCTAACGGCCATCCGTGAAGGCGCCGATCTGCTTGCAGAAGGTGTCACCGGGAATTTATCCAGAAAACAACAACTCATTGCAGATATACTACTTAGCAGCAGCTTGCAATTGCAGAAAAGAATTGAGGACTTATTAAGCTATAGCGCTATCCAAGTCGCAGAAACCGCACTTGTAAAACAACCTGTCAGTCTCTCCAAAATTTTAGATGACACATTACAAAACCAGAATTTATCGATTATGAGCAAAAAGTTAAAAATTATTCGTAATCATCAGGATATAGTCTACGAGTGCGATGCTGAAAAAATACAAACTATTGTCGATAATCTTTTGTCGAATGCCATAAAATTTTCGCCGCCTTGCAGCAAAATTGAAATAAAAATCAATCACAACAAAGAATGTGTACAATTAGATGTTAAAGATTCTGGCGCAGGCATACATGAATCAGATCGAGACAAAATTTTTGAACCTTTTTATCAAGGCCGGTTTATACCTGACGCGCATGTAATGGGTACGGGACTGGGCTTATCCATTGCTCAGGAATTTGCACTAGCACACGGCGGGCGCATCTTTTTAATAAATCTCGCAGAACCCGGCAGCTATTTTCGCCTTATCTTGCCCATGCAGAATAATTAAACACTGCTATGAAGAAAAAAATATATAACATCAATTTATATATCATCATTTCTATAGCTATCTTATCAATAATTGGGTGTTCTACTATAGAAGAAAAACAAGTCATTACAAAACCGGATGAATTGATTTACAGAGAAATATTTGAAAATCAATTAAATGCCCTTATGCTTGATTTTGCAAGCCTTGAAAAGAAAAACAATACGGAACTAGAAGCAATATTCAATAATGTAAAGGAGAAATTTGAGAACGATAAAAACAACATTAATCGTATCAGATATATACTGTTGTTAACTTTACCCGATCAAAAATTCTATGACGCAGACATAGCACTTTCTTTACTCAAGGAATGGCCTGAAACCGAGCTACTCCCACCATCTTTAGAAAGTTTTAGAAATCTTTTAATCATGCGACTGGAAGAAGAACTGCGATTAAAAAGAATTGTAAAACAATTATTCCATCAACTCGCAAATGAGAAGCTAAGATCCGAGATGTTACAGAAAAAAATAGAAGACATTAAAGATATGGAAAAATCGCTTATCAGAAGAAATATGCCCTAACCATAAGATTATCAATGGAAACAAATTCGAAAATACTACTCGTTGATGACGATCAAGACCTGCTAAAACTGCTGTCCATTCGTTTGAATTCCGCCGGTTATGAAATTGATACCGTCAATAGCGCTGAATCGGCCATCAATTATCTTGATCTTGAGCGACCGCAACTTGTTATCAGCGACATACAAATGAGCGGCATGAATGGCATGGCGTTATTTGAGCATATAAATACAAAATTTCCTGCGCTACCGGTCATTATTTTAACCGCACATGGCACTATCCCGGATGCTGTATCGGCAGTACAGCGCGGCGTTTTTGGTTACTTAACAAAGCCATACGACAGCAAGACCTTGTTAGCCCAGGTTCAAAAAGCACTCAATAATGCCCCTCAAGCGCAAGAAACTGAAAACGCAAATGCTTTGTGGTGTAAAGATATCATTACGCAAAGCGCCGACATGAAAGATATACTTAACAAAGCGGAGCTAGTCGCCAGAGGCGATGCCAGTGTGCTACTTTACGGTGAGAGTGGTGTCGGTAAAGAATTATTTGCACGGGCTATCCACAGTGCCTCAAATCGTTATGACAAACCTTTCATCGCGGTTAATTGTTCAGCTATTCCTGAACAATTATTGGAAACAGAGCTTTTTGGTCATGTAAAAGGTGCTTTTACCGGTGCGATACGAGATCATCAAGGGTTGTTTCAGCTCGCCGAAGGTGGAACATTATTTCTCGATGAAATTGGCGATATGCCATTATTTCTGCAGGTTAAATTACTGCGCGCCCTTCAGGAAAAGCAAATACGGCCGGTAGGTAGCGCAAACACCTTCACTATAAATGTACGGTTTATTTCAGCAACGCATCGCGACCTTAGAGAAGAAATAGCAAAGGGCAGTTTCCGGGAAGACTTATATTATCGCTTGGACGTTATCTCCCTGAAAATACCGTCATTATCCCAAAGAAGAGAAGACATACCGTTATTAGCAAACCATTTTCTCGAGTTATTTGCCAATAGATACCAAAGGAACATTAACGGATTCTCCCCAGATGCCATGCAGACACTGATCACCGCACCATGGCCCGGCAATGTAAGACAATTGATGAATGTAGTCGAACAAAGCGTTGTTCTAAGTACTACTTCCTTGATTCCGCCCACGCTTGTTTGTGATGCGATCAATATGGAAACCTCCCAGCTTGCATCATTCGAAGAGGCTAAAAAACAATTTGAAAGAGATTATCTGGTCCGCGTTTTAAAAATCACCTCCGGTAATGTTACACAAGCTGCGCGCATTGCAAAGCGCAATCGAACAGAATTTTATAAGTTACTGCAAAGGTATCAAATCGATTTTTCTATTTATAAAACCAGAGTGCTGGAGTCTCACAAAGAACCAATCAGCACAAGAAACTAACCTACCTTCGGTGGATATCAACAGGTTCTTTTCAAACTGAAGCCATTAATTTTTATTTGGAGATCTTGGTGACGGTAACCGCCCAATGTCCCATTTAAAAAACCACGATAATTGAATGACTTACTATAGTTTTCAACGCCACAATGGGGCTTTGGCACAGTCAGTATCATGAAGAATAAATGTCTGATTCTTCATTCCCAACTATATCAAACATAATGAAAAAGCCGGCGTGTTTGTAATCCTGAATAAACGCCTGGTTTTGATTTTAGAAGACCGGCTGATCATTCATGTTGCATATGGTGATGCTGATACCCTGGTGCAGCATGACGCGCATGGTCGCTCAATTGAGCGTCGAACCATTGATGAATCGCCTTGATGAATCGTGACAATTTACTGGAATACCTGATTTGCGCGCCATCTGGAAGCGTCGAATACTCAATAGTAATCTGGTCAGAACCGGCCGCTTTCAATTCAGCCAGTCCTGGCATATCTTCTCCGTGAATGTTTTCCGGCTTGGAAAAATTCCGCTGTTTGAATGCTTCAGAAATTTCCAGTAGATGATTGCGTATCAATCGAATCTGCTCAG
>DOOY01000104.1 GCA_003514765.1 Nitrosomonas sp.
GCGGCAAATTGTCGCAGATTCACACATGGAAAAAACAGTGCGGCTGTATACAGAGAGGCCAGGCAATATACAAGGATCAGGTGTGTCATTAAATTTGACACCTGTTTTCAGGTCGCTGAAAAACATTTCCGAAGCAGGCGGACAAGGCAAAAACAATTGGGAAGCGGCGTTTATGTGTAAGAAATAAGAATTTAAGCTCTTTTAATGTTGCAGCAGCAATGCGGATAGTTTTTCAATAGCCTGTTAGGCGAAGACTGGTGGTTTGGTGATAAATCTCGCATGAAAGGAATGCATAAAAGATATTGAACCACCGGCTTTTGCCGGTGGTTGTTTATGGCGGCAACTTTGAAATCCGGTAAATTAACCGGTTTGCCGGATATTATTGCAGCGGCCAGAATTGTTGACCTTTCATTTTTACAGGCATATCACGGTTAATTTGCGCTGCCGAAGGTCTGATTTCAACGATATAACCTTCATCACATGAATCCGGCATGGGGCTGGTGCGGTTGACAATATACGATGCAAGTTCAGCATTGTCGTCAGGGCTGTCGTATATCGTATCTAAGCCATTTTCTGTCCATAAGTTGACTGTCCTTTCATGGATAAATCCACCCGGCTCCGTGAGTATACAGACATCGACTATAGCCAATTTAAAAATTACCTGTTGTGTGCAAGATTCCGGGTTAATAACCACAGGGCCTATTCTAACCGGTATGCGCGACGGTAGTTTTGACGATTCATTTAACCTTCCGGCGACCCATAAACCAGTCACATTGCCATGAGTGTCTGTTTTTTCATCGCCGTTGGCAAATGCGCTACGGCTCCAGATCAACTGCAGGGAATTGCTCCAATTTTCAAGAAAGTCCGTTAATGGACCTTGATATACTTCTCCATTGACCAATATCGTTGAATCTACGCCGTCTGGAAATACCACAGACGTACCGAGTATGGGTGAGCCGGATAGCCTGCAGGAGCGTTCAGAGACAATGCCATTAAGACCTGAAACGCCTTCATTGACTTGCGGATTTTCCAGTCGCATAGACGCCGTTTCCTGAAAAGGGGGTGACGGTATTATTGGCGGTATGACTACCGGGGGTTCTGTAGGGGGCTCAGTTGGTGTTGTAGGCGGTTCTGTAGGCGGCTCCACAGGTGGTTCAGTCGGCGGTGTAGGCGGTTCTGTAGGTGGATCCGGCACAACGGGTGTCAAATCAAAATTTACGTTATCGATCTCGGCGAGCAAATCCAGCAGTCCTTCACCTTGCGCCGGGTCTTTCCCCCGTCCCGGCGGCGAGAACCAGTATTCAACTCGATCAACATTACCAAAATTACTGTCGCGCGCGAGAAAATCGACTGTTGTCCCGGCATCTGCACTCGTAAGAGTAATGCTGGCAACCTGTGCGCCATCTCTCATGCCAACGACATGAAGAATAGAATTGCCACCGGTCGTTATGGCAGTATCCAGGGTAATAAGATTCCAGCTTTGAAAACTGAATTTATTACCGGTTGCAGCTCTGAACAAGGCGCCGCCTGCATCGGCTTCCAATTGGGAAACACGGTTTCCGCCGGAATCTGCGCCATGGATATGACTGGTTGGGGGCGCAGCCGGATCACTGAAGTCAATGGACGTATTTTCCAGACCGTCTTGTGTGTAAGATTGGCCTAATGTGCCGAATATGGCTGCTGGCATGATCGGCGTTTCAAAATCCATAACCGCAGCATACGTCTGATTCAAAAAAAACACTTGCATAAAAACCACGATGCAAGTGAACAAACTTACATTTTTATTCGTAGATAACATCTGTATCTCCTTATATTAACAGGTATTACTCCTGTTCTGATGTAATCATCTTGCTGAATTTCCAAGCTAAAAAATTACAGAGCTTGTTTGCCGCAGCAACATTGGCAGGATAAAAAGCAAAATAGGCATCGCTTTGTGAGTAGCAGCAAAATTTGGCTTCATCACCCGGTCTATAGGCTGAAACCAACTGAATTCAAAAGTATGTGAGTTAATAGTCCAATTGTTCATGTAATACCGGCAATCCCAGATGTATCGATGCATCCAATTGCGGTACATATTGCACAGGTGACTGGAAATAGACCATTGATGACGAATATCAGGCCGGTTCTCGTGAAAGACCTGCTTTTCTGCGGAAATCGAGTTGGTTGTGGAATCGAGCGTATTATCGAAATCAGGGGAAAAGACACAATACTCTTCCACAGTGATTTCACAGCGAATATATGCTAACTCGTAACAAACGGTAACAAATTTGATTCCCCGTATGTAGTTAACGTTGGAACGGAAAAGTGAATTCTTTCCGGTAATCTGGGCAAGGTTCCCGACAGTTCTTAGACCAGAATCAGCAGGGTCTTGCAATACTATGTTCGCAGCTTTGGCCGTCTGTATTTGCCATTCTTGTGGCGTCAAGTCGGCATTGGTAGGTGGTAAGGCATTAAATACTTCCGGTTTTTTTAAGAAGCTAGCAAGAATACCGAATTCATTGGCAGCGACTGACGATACCACGTCAATCATATCTACCGGCAAGCTGAATTCAGGTGGAGCGCCAGCGTCAAGATCAGGATTGCCGGATAATTGGAAATGATCGGTCAGCGGTGCCGAAAATGAGGTGTTGTGGATGTCGATTCGCATACGGTCATCGCCCTCCTGGCAGTGCAAGAGCCTCAACGGTCAATGCGGTGAGTGATTTACTTTTGTTGGTTACAGCCGCCACCGCTTTCTATGCCACCGAATAACGTTTCTTTAGCTCTGAACCGCACTGCACATTGAGAAAGATTCGAATTTAAAACAAGTTGCATTTGCGGTTTGGCCAGATTGTCACTTTCCTGTAGTCTGACATTCATACTGCACAACGACAGCAGTATGATTGCCAGAAAACGCCGAAAAATTTCATGGTGAGCCTGTTTAACGAGCAAAATTTTCCTGCGTAAAAACTACCCCCGAAGGATTATGAAAATTTTAAGCCATAAGCCGGATTCCGGCTTTTGCGTGCCGCAAAACCGACAAGACCCAATCCGATTAGCAGCATGGTATAAATTTCCGGTTCCGGTACGGGTGAAATACTGATGTTTCCGGAATATCCGCCACTTGTGTGTCCAAAGTTCAAGCCTCCCGTTACGATGATGTCATAGTCGTGCCCGCTTGTTAATGCTGAGAAATTTGAAAAGCCAACAAAGTCACCCGCGACAATGGTTCCAGGCGCCACGAGTGTAGAAGTGGTAACATCCCACAACTCAAAGGTGTCGAAATGAACTTCGAATCCGGCAAGACTGAAGCCGCTTATTACGCTTGTTCCGCCAGCGCCAAACATGGGCGGGTCGGCGGTGAATGTGAAGTGGTCGGCAAATGAGGCCGTCACCGCATCATTCCCAAAATTGGCGTTAAAGGTAGTGCCGTTATCGACAAAATTTGAATCTATCGGGC
>DOOY01000103.1 GCA_003514765.1 Nitrosomonas sp.
GCGATAAATTAAATCTGCTCGAAACGCTTCACAATGTAACACCAAAGGACATGCAGTGCGTGTATGTCAGACAATCAAATGCGCTTGGACTTGGTCACGCTATTCTTTGCGCTGAACAGATTGTAGGTAATGACGATTTTGCAGTACTTTTAGCAGATGATTTAATGGTTGCCGAAAAACCGGTTATTGCGCAATTAATTGAACAATATCAGGTGTTACAGGGAAGTATCATCGCAGTAGAAGATGTACCTCGATTACAGACCGACCGTTATGGCATAGTGAGTGGCATAGAAAATTGTCCCGGTGTACTGAGCGTAAATAAGATTGTGGAGAAACCCTCGCCAGACAACGCACCAAGTACACTTGCGGTTGTCGGGAGATATATTTTGACTGCCGCCATCTTTAACGAAATTAGAAATCAGCGACCGGGCGTTGGCGGTGAAATTCAACTAACTGACGGTATCGCAAGTTTATTGAAGAAAGAACAGGTCTTTTCTTATCGCTATAAAGGCAAGCGCTACGATTGCGGCAGCAAAATCGGATATCTGAAGGCCACAGTCGATTTGGCGAGTTGTCACCCTGAAGTATGCGATTCATTTAATAACTGGCTTATCAACAGAACACAGACTTCACATACTCAAATATACTCATCGCATCTCAAATTCCGGCACTCAAGTACAGTCGAAGATCTAAAAATTATCGGTTAACAAGGATCGTAGCATATTCTTAGAGTGTTCGTGAGTAGCAAAAAAATCATCGCAGGCCTGTGCTTGAACAAAGCAAAGATTCCATAGTATTTTTCGTCAAAATTCCTTTCTTGAAGAACCACCAATAGCATTCTACCAAGTTCAGATTGGGGGCAGCTAGTTTTTGACTGCTTAGATGGGAGCTTATTGGTATATTGCTACAATCATTTTCTATTCATAACCTTAGTGCACGAACTTAACCAAATTAAGGCAGGCCAAATTGTGTAACATCAATATCTGTCCCAACATGACTGTCGTTAGCAGCATTGCAGTGGTAATCCAATACGAATCTTCTTTCACCCTCATCGGTTTTATTCACCCATATCCAGTACACACCACTACCACCTTGTAATTTAATGAACGGAGAATAACTTGCATCACCAGAAACCGTGTCAGTTATAGAGATTGACTTCCCATTCTTAAAAATCTGCAGGTTTACCAATAACCCAGGTACTGAAGGTGAATCATCCCTGATTCTAGCAATCAAACTATCCGCTACTTCACCTGCATCATCAAAACAGGTAATGAGTGCCGCACCGGTAAAACTTCTTTCAGGACCCAGCGTTGCGCCCGCAGTATGCGCACTACCGATACCAGCATAACAGGCTGTGAAGACAGTAAAAGCCATCATCAAAGCTTGTTTTAAAAATTTAGTTTGCATGATCATTCCTTTTTACATTAATTTTCGCACTCACCAGCTTCGTCTTTGGCTGGCGCACAAAAATATGACATTGCCAATTGAGTAAAAATATAAATTCAAATTGCATCCATGCGAAACTTAATTTTTCTACGTTAAATACATCCATGCTAGTGCCATACAAATGGTACTGGTTATTTTTTGGGATAACAATGTGGCAAATCGCCGCACCTACTAGAAATCAGGAACCTAATTCAAGGTTGAACGCTATTAAAAACGAAACGCTACGGATTAAAGGAAAAATCCGCTCTGCCAACCTGTAAAATGTCGTCTTGATTGATGTTGCCGTCGTTCAACGCCCCGGCCCTGGCCATCAACAGAAAGGCCGCATAGTCTCCAGCCGGCTCTTGACCTGTCCATTTGAAAGTAAAGAAATCCGCCAAGTTTGCCGCGAAAGGAGCTGCAATGTCGACGGAAGCTACCATTGGCAACACTCCGGCAAGATTTGACAGGTTGCCAAATGCTAAATTTGCATTCAGATCGGTGAAATAAACCAGACTATTCTGGTCGGGAAGAAGTATGATCATGAACACGTCCACCAAGGATTGCAGTCCCGGACTGGAAAGCCCGATATCGAGTTTCAGGCTATCACCCGTCGAGAAGTTCATCTGACTAGCGCTGACAGTGAGGGTAAGGACTGGCACTGCATCAGGCTGCAAATCGAAGTTCACGTTATCAATTTCGGCAAGCAGATTGAATAACACCCCGTTAAATTCAGGCTCTGCCGGGTCAATACCCCGACCTGGCGGCGTAAACCAATATTCAACTTGATCAACATTACCAAAATTAGCGTCTCGCGCAAGGAAATCTACCGTAGTTCCAAGTTCTGCATTTGTAAGGGTAACGCCGGCAACTTTTACACCATCCCGCATACCCACCACATGAAAAGTCGATTCTCCACCACCAGTATGAGCCAAGTTCAAACTAACAAGATCCCAGCTTTGAAAACTGAATTTATTACCGGTTGCAGCTCTGAACAGACCGCCGCCCGCATCACCCGCTAGTTGAGAAACGCGGCCCCCATTACCGGACACACCATGAACATGACTTGTCGGTTCTCGAAAATCAATCGATGTATGTTCCAGGCCTCCTTGTGTGTAAAACTGTCCCTGTGTTCCGAATACGGCTGCAGGCATTGGCGGCGTTTCAAAATCCATAACTGCTGCTTGCACCCAGTTAAAAAATAATACAAGCGGAAAAATGACTGCAATCGTCAACAAACGCACTACCCTATTAATAGAAAACATGTTTACTCCTTGTTAACCAGGCTAACTAAAATCTTATTCTTAAGTTGCTGAAAAATGTCACAGCGTATGTACTTTCAACCTACCTTCAGTCTTGTTTCATCTGAAAGTGGGGAGTTTTTAACCATCTCGACAAAGACGAAGCACAGATTGTATAAGATTCCACGCCAGTAATCCTGCGACAATTTGCCGCATTGCATAAAGTTCATTTTTTAAGATAATACAAGAGTTGCGTAAAAAGCCACGCCTGCTGCAAAGCAGGTTCGGAAAACTTCGGGTCTCTCCCCAGAGACAGCCGGGTTGCCTCCTGATGCGAGATAGGGAGTATCTGAAAATCGATAGGGTTTTTAATTGAATTCAGAACGTACAATTACGGTGCGGTGCCCGAGGTTTTGTAATGCCAAGCTGATGCAGATTTCGGCACTGCTACTCTCAAATCAAAAATTATTAGTTTTTGGAGATTAGCAATATGAGTAAACTTAAAAAAGCTGTGTTGACGACAGCGGCACTATCAATTGCATTTTATCTGGGTCAAACGCATGCACAAGTACAAGTCATGGATTTTGATACCCCTTCACTACCTGCCGCGTTATTCGCCGATTTTTCAGATCCTCATGTCGAGGGTGATTTTGAGCATACTGCCATCAGTTTTTCTGAAGGCACCAATGATCCGGCAAATCTGACAAGTCATATACACGGCAACACGTCTGGCGGCAGCCGCACATCCGAACTCGAAGCCGATGCCGGCGGCGCCTTGTTTAGACGCGCAGATGGCAGTGATTTTTCTTTTGAAAGCTGGGATGTAGTGCAGCTGGTGACAGCGATCACGCCCGCAGGTGGCGGAGGAGACTCGACCGTGCATGTCGTGGGTATAAATGATGGCGTCACCGTAGCAGACGTTACACTTACAAGCGCAGATGCTGGAAGCACAATTGATTTTCTTGCACTGAATTCGGCTTTTGGTAATGTTGATTTGGTTGAATATTACTTTGACCCTGCCGGAAGAGGAAACAATCCTATAAATGTTGCTGGGCTGGAAAATCTGGACTTATTAGTCGACAACGTGACTTTTAATGACGCCATTCCGCCGGTACCTGAACCGGAAACCTATGCCATGTTGCTTGTAGGGTTAGGACTGGTCGGTTTTGCAGCTAATCGCCGTAGAAATTATTACTATTAGTTTTACTGCTTTTACCATACATAACATGTGCAGGATACTACTTGCCCCGTTGCTTCGCCACCATAATAAAATCTGTTGCTAAGCTAGCAGCGGACACTTTT
>DOOY01000106.1 GCA_003514765.1 Nitrosomonas sp.
TCCAAAAAAAGTACGGCGACGTATTCGCCGTGCCGTTTTGCGTATTCCAGCGCTGACGTGAACCGATCAACCAGAAAAAAACGGTTCGGCAAACCGGTCAGGTGGTCGTGATTAGTCTGGTGTCGCAGCTCAGCCTCAAAATGTTTCCGCTCAGAGATATCTCTCATGATAGTCGACAGATACTCAATACTGCCATCGGTATTCCGGTGTGCCAGCATCACCTGTGAAACCGGCAACCCTTTTCCTCCAGCACCCCGTAACACAGTTTCACCATTCCAGATATCATGCTCGCGGGCAGCTAACAGGGCTTGCGATATGTGCTGTTGTGCTGCGTCATTATGAACCAGATCCTGCACATGACGTGTACTGACGTCTTCTTCGAAATCCAAACCGAGAAGGCGGCGTCCGGCCCTGTTCATATAGCGAAGACGGCCTTCTTGTCCAAAAATGGCAACTAGATCGGGCGTTGCCTCCAGAATCGATATCAGTCGGGCATTTGCCTCCTCAACATGCACGCGAGCAGTGATATCTCTGCCGGTGGACACGAAATGCGTAATGTGCCCCTGTGCATCTTTTAAAGGCGCAATCACTTTCTCCTCATGAAATAATTCTCCATTTCTGCGACGATTGATCAAAATGCCTTTGAAAATATCGCCACAGCGAATGATGCGCCATAACTTCTGGAAAAAAGCAGTATCATGTTTGCCGGAACTGAGAACAGCGGATGTGCATCCTCGGATTTCATCAGCCATATAGCCGGTAAGCTTTTCAAAAGCCGGATTGACATATTCGATACGTCCACTGGAATCAGTAATAAAAACACTGTCAGTTGCCTGCTTTACTACGAGCGACAGTTTGCGCAGTATCTGTTCTGCTTGACGGTGCTTTCGACGCACCTCAGCATCACATAATTCGCGCTCAATCGCCGGTAACAGACGGTTCAGGTTATCCTTCATGATATAATCCTGTGCACCGCTTTTCATGGCTTTTACAGCAGTGTCTTCACCAATAGTTCCCGAAACGAAAATAAAAGGGATATCGGGATCGTGCTGACGAACGATTTCGAGTGCGCGAGTGCCGCTCAAGTAGGGCATGGAAAAATCCGAGACAATGATATCCCATGATTCCTGTAGCTTCGCATTCATATCGCGCTCAGTATCAATCCGCCTCCAGTCAAATATCAATCCTTCCGAGTGAAGGTGGTCAACCAATAATTGCGCATCATCCTCCACATCTTCAATGAGCAATATACGCAAGGGTGCTGGATGCTGCTGAGTATTCGGCATAAATTCAGTCCCTATTTTATGTCAGCCTCGCGGCGGTTCATTCAGCAACAACCAGTAGAGTCCCAGTTGCCCCGCTGTTTTGACAAATTGATCGAAATCAACGGGTTTTCGCACATAGCTGTTGGCTCCGAGCGTATAACCTTTTAGCCGGTCTTCCTCCTCGCTGGACGATGTCAAAATAACCACCGGCATCGGTCGGAGGCGTTCGTCAGCTCGAATACGGCGCAACACTTCCAGGCCACCTATCTTGGGAAGTTTTAAATCCAGTAACACGACTGCCGGCCAGTCCATAACATCGCGTCCAGCGTAAATACCTTCACCAAATAAATAATCGAGTGCTTCAGCACCGTTACGCGCTACAATTACGTTGTTCCCAACTCGATTTGCCTCCAACGCCTCCAGCGTCAACAATTCATCATCTGGATTGTCCTCCACCAGCAGTATCACCTTATCGTTCATATGCTTTCTTTCTCATTCAATGTGAAATAGAAAATCGCGCCCTGGTCGACAGCGCTCCTGGCCCAGATGCGTCCACCGTGCTTGTGGATTACGCGCTGCACAGTTGCCAGCCCGATACCGGTACCGGAAAATTCGTTGGTGTCATGCAATCGTTGAAAAGCACCAAATAATTTATCCGCATAAGCCATATCGAATCCGGCACCGTTATCACGTACGTAATAAGTTAACTTTCCGTCAGGATTGCAGCCCACTTCAATCCTGGCTTCGGCGCGCTGGCTGGTAAATTTCCAGGCATTACCCAGTAGATTATCCATAACCACGCGCAACAAACGCGCATCGCCATGCACAATCATTCCGGGTTGCACCGAGAACTGTACGGCTCGTTCCGGTTCGTCCTGGCGCAACTCTTCTATTACTTCGCTGGCAAGCTGCGTAAGATCGACTGATTTCCATTTGAGTTCCGTGCGGGTAACTCGCGACAGCTTGAGCAAATCGTCAATGAGATTCGCCATACGCTGAGCGGCAGCGCGTATCCTGCAAAGCCGATCCTGCCCCTTTTCATCCAGACGATCAGTATATTCGCTGAGCAATGTGCGGCTGAAACCATCTATGGCCCGCAATGGTGCGCGTAAATCGTGAGAAACGGAATAACTGAATGCCTCGAGTTCCTGATTGATTGTTTCCAATTCCATTGAGCGGGCGCGCAAACTTTCGTTCAACTGCTGGACTTTGCGTTCCGCTTCCTTGCGTTCGCTGATGTCCTGCATAATGCCGTCGAAGAAGATCTCTCCGCTGGCATCTTTCTTCATCACGGCAGTTAGCGCAGCATGAAATTCTCGTCCCTGCAATGTTTTCAAACAAACTTCGTGATCGCGAACATGGCCCTGGCGCATCACCGTGTCGATGAAAGTTTCTCGATCAACCGGATCGCAATACGATTCGCTGAAAGGATGAGAGAGCAGTTGTCCAGTGGATTCTGCTTCAAAGATATCTACCATTGCCTGGTTTACTTCCAGGAACTTCCCTATTTTATCGGGCTTGTTGCGATAGACGCCCACAGGCAGATTGTTGACCAGTTTTTCATAGCGTATTCTGATTTGTTCCTGCATTTCTTCAGCCTGCTTACGCGCAGTAATATCGCGAATAATGCTGGTTACCAACAAACCCTGATTCGTCTTCAACGGACTTAGGCTGATTTCTACTGGAAATTCACTGTCATCGCTGCGCCTCCCGTATAGCTCAAGGCCAGCCCCCATGGGACGGACAACTGGATTTGCAAGATAATTTTGCCGGTGAGCGGGATGTGTTGCACGAAACCGCTCGGGTACCAGCTTTTCTATTGGTTGCCCGATCAATTCATTTTTTGTATAACCAAACCATTTTTCCGTCTGCGCATTCACCATGGTAATGCGCCCGCTTCTATCCGTGATAACAATGCCGTCCGGGGCTAATTCGAGCAGTCCGCGAAAGCGTGCTTCACTGCTTCGCGCATTCGCTTCAGCTTGCCGTCGACGCATGTCATAATAAGTGATTATTCCACTCAATAGTGCCAGCAAAGGCGCCAACACCATGAATGCGATAATAAGATTGTGAACGTGTTTAACCGTGCTTGCACTAATGCCTGAGGGTGGAATATGAGCAACCACTATCCATTGTTCGTTCCCAACATAATTTTCTGGTTCTGTCGATGCTATCTCTGCTGTCGCCGGTGTTATTCGAGTATAGGTAAACAATCCTTTCTCGTCCAACCACTGGTTGAACTGAAGACCATGCAGCATAGACAACCAGATATCTTCTCCGTATTTATGATCGAAACGCATCGTTTGACGGTCCGGATACATAAATCCCCATTCCATGTCCGGGTGTGGACCCAGTAACCAATAGCTTTTTTTGTTGAGAAGCCATAGACTACCAGGGCTTTTATCGGCGATTGCACGTAGACGATTAAGCAAGCGTTGACCTCGGTAATTAAGCACGATGAGACCGCGTTTTTGACCCTTGCTGTCGAATACCGGTGTGCTCAAACGAATCGTCGGTTTGATTGGCTGTTCGATGGTGTCGTGCTCAATATTAAGATCGAAAGGTGACATAAATACGACTCTTTCATTTAGAGCAAGGGTATTTTTCACGTAATAACTATCCAGTTTACTTTGTAGTTGTTCCTCTGCAACCACTTCCGGCTGACCGTCATTCCAGTTGGCGCGTACTACCTCTTGTCCGTGCTGATCCAAGAAACGAACTTGATCATAGAGTCGTCGACTTCGGGTGAATGCGAGAAAATCGGCGTTGAGATGTGACCGAATTGCAGAATCTCCAGTATCCAACCATTGCTGTAGCGATGAATTTTCCGCAAGATACAATGCGTCACCGTGTAATACGCCGAATACAGCATCAACAGTTTGGTTGGCAAGCTGTATTGATTGCTGTTCGTTGGTTTGCATGATCGTCAGGGTTGTAGCTATATGAGTACGATAGAGCAGCCATAACACTGCAACCAGAACTAAAACTAACGGGACAGATAAGCGTAAGAAATGTCTTGTGAATTGCCAATTCAATATGTTCTTTAAATTCGGTGCCATGAATGCCCAGTCAGTCCAATACCGTGAAAGAATTCTTAATTCCCTAGAATCTGTCCAAGTTCTTCTTAAAATTAGAGCGATAAATTGAACAGCCTTTAAGGAGCAGCTACTTCCAGAGATGATTGCCAAGAGCCTTCAAAGTTTATACATAATTCCCTTTATTTTCAATAAATAAAAGGGCCGTTCAATCACCAAATGCTTCTTGATATCATTTCAGGTTTTTAAGTCGCTATCTTTGGCTGCCTGGACGCCTGTCAGAATCAGTTTTTCACTTTGAACAAAAGGTTGGCTTTTGTAACCGCTATCAACTAAAGCCATTATCTGCCGCAGTCAGTGATCTTGCTAACAGAAGGAGGGGTTGTGCGCCCATAGTCCGCCGAAAGCGAGCGGATGAAGTAATAAAACATGAGTTACAGAAAAACTGCTTAAAGAATGAGCAGATTTGGAATAATAGACTCGCGAAAACGATCGAATTACTTGCGATTATTTAAAAAGGGAATTTCAGGTTAAAAGTTCCAGTTTTTTCAGCGGTCTATCAGATTAAAGAATTACACTCTTCTCATGGAATCGAAGAAATCGGAGTTGTTTTTGGTTGCCTTGATTTTGTCCAACAGAAATGCCATTGCATCCATATCGTCCATCGGGTGCAGCAATTTGCGCAAGACCCAGATTTTTTGCAGCACATCGGGTTCTATCAATAATTCTTCCCTGCGTGTACCTGAACGGTTAACATTAATGGCCGGATACATCCGTTTTTCGGCCATGCGGCGGTCCATATGGATTTCCATGTTGCCGGTGCCCTTAAATTCCTCGTAAATTACATCATCCATACGGGAACCGGTATCAATCAACGCCGTGGCAATGATTGTTAGCGAGCCGCCTTCTTCAATATTGCGTGCGGCACCGAAAAAGCGTTTGGGCCGTTGCAGGGCGTTGGCATCGACGCCGCCTGTCAAGACCTTTCCTGAAGCCGGTGCAACCGTATTGTAAGCGCGTGCTAGGCGTGTAATTGAGTCGAGCAGAATGACGACATCCTTTTTATGCTCCACCAGACGTTTGGCCTTTTCAATAACCATGTCCGCCACTTGTACATGACGCATGGCCGACTCATCAAATGTAGATGAAACCACTTCGCCTCTGACCGAACGGATCATTTCCGTGACTTCTTCGGGACGTTCGTCAATCAACAGCACCATCAGAATAACATCGGGGTGATTGGCTGCAATGGAGTGCGCGATATGCTGGAGCATTACCGTTTTTCCAGATTTCGGGCTGGCGACCAGTAGGCCCCGCTGTCCTTTGCCTATCGGCGCGATTAAATCTATGATGCGGCCTGTTATATTCTCTTCCGCTTTGATATCGCGTTCGAGTTTGAGTGGCTCGGTTGGGAATAATGGTGTCAGGTTCTCAAACAGAATTTTATGTTTTGAATTTTCGGGTGGCTCGTTGTTGACTTTGTCGACTTTAACCAAAGCAAAGTAACGTTCGCCATCCTTGGGCGGGCGAATTTCGCCGTCAATTGAATCGCCTGTATGCAGATTAAAGCGTCTGATTTGGCTCGGTGAAATATAAATATCATCCGGTCCGGCCAGATATGAGGTATCCGGTGAACGCAGAAAACCAAAGCCATCCTGCAAAACTTCAAGTGTGCCATGGCCGTATATGCTTTCACCTTTTTTTGCCTGGTTTTTCAGTAATGCAAAAATCAAATCCTGTTTTCGCATTCTATTGGCACCATCTAGTTCATTAGTGGTGGCCATTTTAACTAATTCGGTGACATGAAGATGTTTGAGGTCAGATAAGCGCATGAAAAATTCTTTGAAAATAAAAACGTAGAAATTAATGAAATTTAACGTAAATGGTGAATGCTGGGAGGAAAGTAACTGCTGATGGGATAATAAAAAATAGACTAAGGAAATGGGCAAGTGATTTATTTGCTAAATCACTTGCCCTGTAATTTATTCAGTAAGCGAGCATAGCCACTTTAAAGATGACTGTCAACAAACGCGGTTAATTGAGATTTCGATAACGCGCCTACCTTGGTCGCTTCAATGTTGCCGTCTTTGAACAGCATGAGTGTCGGAATGCCTCGAATGCCAAATTTGGGCGGCGTTACCTGATTTTCGTCAATATTCAGTTTGACAACTTTAAGACGGCCATCATATTCACTGGCAATTTCATCCAGAATGGGTGCAATCATCTTGCACGGCCCACACCACTCTGCCCAGTAATCAACCAATACAGGCAACGAAGACTGTAAAACCTCGGCTTCAAAATTTGCATCAGTAACGTAATGAATATGCTGACTCATATGATCCTCATTGAAAATTATTTGCGGTACTTTTTTTGTAAGTAATAAAATGACGAATATGGGTAATGGCTTAGGATATCTGAAAAAATATCCACATATAAGACGATCAAAAATCGGATTAGCTTGCTATGCTATATAAAAATCAGGTAAAAGGGAAGTGTCAATCGCGATGAAACGATTGATTCATATTGAGGATCATACCAGAAGACATAAAGTTTTGCTGTTTACAGAGTGCATTTGACTGATAAATTTTAAAGCGTTTCTGAGAAACAAACCATAAAATGAACAGAAATCCAAAAAATTTTGGCGGCTGTTTTATGATTGATTCAACTGTCGAATGCATTTTTCTAGGGGGTGTTAACATCCCCCTAATATGATACCCGCCTATTGGACACAGGCCGTACAAGATCTGGCCTCACGTGATCAGGTTATGTGTCAACTGATTCAGCGTTTCGATGATATCGTGCTCAGATCACGCGGCAACGCTTTTTCTACACTTGCACGTTCGATTGTCGGTCAGCAGATTTCCGTTAAAGCAGCGGAAAGCGTCTGGCAAAAAGTGATCAATGCTGTTCCGGATATCACGCCGCATACGATCCATGCAGCTGAGGAGGAGCTGCTGCGCGCCTGCGGATTGTCGCTCAGAAAAATAAGCTATCTGCAGGATTTGTCGCGGCACTTTCGGGAAGGGGCGCTCAACGTGTCGACATGGGACGCGCTGAGTGACGAAGCGCTCATTGCAGAATTAATCCAAGTGAAAGGTATCGGCCGCTGGACAGCCGAAATGTTTCTGATTTTTCACATGCTGCGCCCGGATGTTTTGCCGCTGGACGATATCGGTCTGCAACGCGCTATCAGCCAGCATTACTTTGACAGCGAGCCGGTTGACAAAAAAATGATGCACGCACTCGCCCAGTCATGGCAACCCTGGCGTTCGGTTGCGACTTGGTATCTATGGCGCAGCCTGGATCCTTTGCCGGTGGAGTATTGATGATTTTTTTGTGTGATTCGGGCAGGATGAGGTTGTCTTTGCAGTCCAGAAGCACAAAATCACTGAAAGATGTTTCTCCCGTGAATGAAGTATATAAGTGAGTAAATTAGCTGGAAAAAGCTTTAACCATCAAGTCCTGATGCTTTGTTAAGTTAGGGTTAACAAAGCATCGGACAGAAACGGTTAAAAGCACGGGATCTCGTTTTACTGAATTTTTCTTTAAAGCCAAGTTCAGTCCATTCCATTGGCCTGTTAAGAGGTTGTGTGCTGATTGATGATACAAGCCCACGTCGTTGAACTACCTGCGGTTTATTGTATTCTAGTGATGGTTACGACAGCAACTGGATTTTTCCAGTCATATTCAGCCGGGTTAATTGTTGCAGTCAAACCGCTTATGCCACGGTGAATATGTACAAACCCTTCTCCCGTATCATCTGGAGACTGCGCTGTTCCCTCGCATAACGGCCCCGGAATGTCCGCACAGGATTCGGTGTTGGTTTCCGTGCCGGCATCATAGGCATTCAAGTGATAGCGCACACTGCCGGCTTGTGGCAATTCCATATTATTTAATGCAATAAAGCCGTCATTTGTCGGCAGCATCATCGCAAATAATGAAATGTTTCTTAGTGTTTCATCGATATTCAGTAATTCGACCGCTTGTTTTTGTCCACCGCTCAGCAAACCGTCTCCTACAGCATACGAAACAAAATTCTGCACCGATTCCTGGTCTAAAATAGCGGTCATGGGCTCCAGGTTGCCGGCTTCAGCAATTTCCGTTAATGCATTATGGATTTGCCCATTTAACAAGCCACCCGTGGTGTCGTTCAAATTATCGCCTGCAGTGAAAAAAGATACCGGAACATGCACAATCACAATGCGTGGCGTAAAATCTATTTTATAGGTTAGATTTGTGATTTCTACGCGATAATCAGCAGCGATGACTGATTGACTGAAACAAAATATTGCAAGACAGATCATTGATTTTTTAAATAGCATGATGTCCTCCTCAATCGGTAAAAATGGAAACAGCCAGTTTGTGTTTATTTTAATGTAGTGAAAACAGGCTGTGCTATCACTCCAGACGCTACACAGTGTTTATCTGAAACAGAGTTCAAAATGTAAGGACGTGTAAAGCTCCGTTAACATAACACATAGCTGTATGTTATTAAATAATTATTTTGTATTTTGTTGGCATAAAAATTCAAAAAAGAACGAACTGCAGCGATACAGGAATATCAAAATTGATTTATGCTTATATATTCGGGCATTTCGGTGTTCCGAATAAACCGATGGCACAAAAATGAATTTGAAGTGCTGTCCG
>DOOY01000268.1 GCA_003514765.1 Nitrosomonas sp.
CGAAAAACAATGAAACAACACCGATGACAAAAACCGCACCCACGCCTGCAATGGAACCGCTTGATCCATATTCGGGGTCTATCATATTCCATGCTTGAAGCACAGCCACAATACTCAAGACAGCTGCTGCGATAGCGGGCAAAATGACTTGTGATAACGCAGTATGCCAATGATTAAAGGCAGTTCGATGAAAATAGAGTGCGCAGGACGATGCCGCCACAATGTAAAAAGTACAAACCGCAATGCTGACGCTATGAATCGTATCTTCAACAATCGACTCGCTGATCAGACTCAACATCGTATAGATAATCAATGTCAGCAAACCAATTGTCCAGGTGGCAAACTTCGGTGTTTGCGTTGCTTCATTCACAGACGCAAAGCGGTGCGGAATCGCACGGTAAGTTGCCATCGCCAACGCAATACGGGCTGAAGGCATGATTGTTGACATGGTCGCCGAGAAAGCAGACACACAAATAACAATTGCAGCAACCAAAGCGCCCTGACCCCCGATAATATCCGTTGCCAACGCTGTAATGCTGGCATCAATGTTATTCGGGTGCGTCAGGCTCGATTCATGATTTGGATCGATACCGGCATACGCCAACGCTGCGATAGAAAAGACCACATAGGTAAAAACAGTGATACTCATGGCAATCACACCGTTGCGACCGGCCTGTTCAGAGCTGCCGTCAGTTTCTTCGGACATCGCCAGCGAAGCGTCGAATCCCCAGAATATGAACAATGCAATCATAAAGCCGCTTAGAAAAACGTCGAACGAAGGAATGGCAAACGGATTAAACCATTCCCATGAAAAAGATTCGGCAGCGCTCGCCGCTTCACCTTGCAGGACGCGTATAAACAACGATACAGCGAGCAAGATCAGGATTGTGTATTGCGCAGCGGTTAGAATTAACGTAGTGCGTGAAGACTCCTTGGCACCAAGTGCTGTAAGATAGGTTGTACTGAAAATAAAAATTACCGCGACTAAAATATGAAACCATGCAGGTGTATCATCCATGCCAAAAATGAACGCCGCTGAAATCACCGTAATCTGGGTCGCGGCCACACCGGCCAGTATACTGCCCAATAAAAGCGCCCATCCACCGAACCAGCCAACGCGGGGGCCTATCGCCTTGGTACCCCATGTAAAAATGGTACCCGCATCCGGTGCAGCGGTTGTAAGATGCTTGTAGGACAACGCCACAAAGAACATCGGAATGACAGACAAGATAAATACAATCGGCAATTGATAACCGCTTCCGGCTGCACCGTAACCCAATGCACCGGCCAGAGAGTATGCCGGCGCAGTCGCCGCAAGACCAATTGTGACCGCAGCCAATCTTGATACCGACCCCTTTTTGAGTCCCTTTGCTTTCAAGCCATGCATCTGTGTTTCTTCGTGCATCTTATCCTCTGTCTGTTATTTTCCTGGATTTAGAAAATAGAAGCTTGTTATGTGGGGCGGAAAGTAGCAAATATTTAAATCCAAGTCAAAAAAACACAAAATATGTTTAAATATGTAAACAGCTCGCGCGTATAATTTGTAATTTTCGAATTAAAACCCTAGCGATCAAAATGAGTTACTATCAACATCATGTATTCTTTTGTACCAATCAGCGTGTGGGCAATGCCGCCTGCTGTAACAACATGGGCGCACAAGAACTCCGTGATTATGCTAAAAGCCGTATAAAAGCGCTCAAACTGCAGGGTAAAAACAAGGTGCGGATTAACAACGCCGGTTGTCTGGACCGCTGCGAAGAAGGTCCAATTATCGTCGTTTACCCTGAAGAAGTCTGGTATACCTACATTGACACAGAAGATATCGATGAAATCATTAATGAACATCTGGTCAATGGCAGGATTGTTGAGCGTTTAAAAATCTAGCCTGGCAATTATATGGTTGAACTAAATTTTTATTGTGCATAAATTTTTCGTTGACGGCCCCGCAGGCAAAATTGAAACCATTCTGGCGGAACCACGAACCCCACCCAAAGGCATCGCAGTAGTTGCACACCCTCATCCGCTACATGGCGGCACAATGGACAACAAAGTGGTATATACCTTATTCAACAGCACACTCGAACTCGGGTTTATTGCAGTCAAATTCAATTTTCGCGGCACCGGTGAAAGCGAAGGGATTTTTGACAACGGTATTGGCGAAGTCGATGATGTTGCCGCCGTTACACAGGCTGTTCAAAATCAGTTTGGTGGTCATTCAGGTAAAATGCCGCTATTGCTCGCCGGTTTTTCGTTTGGCGGTGGTGTTCAGTTGCGCGCAGCCGAACGGTTAAACCCGCAATCGCTGATTCTGATTGCACCATCCATCCAAAATACAAACACGCCGCCCCTGCATGAAATACGCGAACATACTTTAATCATTCATGGCGACAAAGATGACATTATCCCGTTAAATACGATGCTCGACTGGGCGGCTCCATATTCATTGCCGATCGTTGTCATTCCAGGCGCAGAACATTTCTTTCATGGCAACCTGACCTTGCTCAAGCGAATCATTCACAAATTCCACAAAACATAGCAGTTCTTCGATGAGAAAAGCATTTCGAATTTTACTGCGCTGCTTCCATACTCTTTCTTTTTAGCATTTTAAATAATGTTGCACAACAATGAACACGATTGTTCGCATAACAAAAAGCTTTCAACGCCCTATTTAATATCAATATAAATATTCTGATAACAGCGCTAATTACATAGACTTTTCAGTGTGTCGAAAAAATTGACAACGCACCGGCCATTGCGTACGCTTTACAAAACAGATAGCTAGAGAATAGGATGTTTCTCATATAGCGATCTGGTGTCCAGCGTTATGAATCAAATTACTTTTGTAGCGCAAACCAAAAAAACCGGACTTTGCTGTAATGCAAAGATCGGTAAGCTAGGGGGGTATTAAAGGAATAAAATAACGCAGGTTAACACAACAATCTTTCGCCATTTTCTCTGGGAGTCGTTAAAATGTTTAATCGTCCCTGGTACAAACTGCCCGTTTTACTGGCATTGTTGAAGCTCATTCAGTTTCGCAATCAGTTAAGAAAAAAAAACCTCCACAACACCGCTCACTTACCCAACTCCGACAAACTCCCCAAACCCGTTCCCGACACCAGCCAATCCTATTTGACCTCCCGCACGATTGACGGCAGCTTTAATGATCTTAAACATCCGGAAATGGGAATGGTTGGAACCCGCTTTGGACGCAATGTGCCATTGCAGGACTCCATCACAGACACAGCAAACATACACAGCCCCAACAGCCGAAAAGTAAGCCAGGCTTTGCTTACCCGAAATAACTTTATTCCGGCAACTATTTTGAATATCAACGCGGCTTCATG
>DOOY01000294.1 GCA_003514765.1 Nitrosomonas sp.
AAGATTAGTGGATACCGCAACAAAGTGACGGGCAATATCTTTTTCGCTGCCGCCCTTTTCAAGAAACCAGGCGCGCGCAGAATGCGCATTGGTGATGGTTTCCTGGGTAGTAAACGTTTTTGACGCAACAATAAAAAGTGTTGTGGCCGGATCCAGCTGACTCAGTGTTTCATAGATATGCGTGCCATCGATGTTGGAAACAAAATGCGGTTTGAGCCGGGGTGAGCCGTAAGGTTTCAGAGCTTCAGTCACCATCAACGGCCCGAGGTCGGAACCGCCGATACCGATATTAACGATATCGGTAAAAACTCTGCCGCTATAACCTGTGTGTTCGCCGCTGCGAACGGCTGATGAGAAACGCGCCATTTTTTCGCATATGTTTTTGACTTTCAGCGTAACATCTTCACCATCGAGCATAACCGGTTTTTTACTGCGCAAGGCGACGTGTAATGCAGCCCTGTCCTCGGTGCTGTTTATTTTCTTGCCCTGAAACATCTGTTCAATCCAGTTTTCCAGATTCTGCTGGCGCGCAAGCGCGATTAGCAGATCGATTGTTTCACTGGTGACGGGCTGTTTGGAGAAATCGACCAGCATCTCGTCAAACAGCAGGGAAAATTTCTCAAATCGTTGAGAATCCTGTCTGAAAAGATCGCGTATGGGTTGCTGCACCATTGCAGATTGATGTGTTTTTAATGCAAGCCACGCCGGCGATTGAGTGAGAAGGGACATATCTATTGGTTTAGTATAAATTAACTGGTTAGCGTTTAGTAAAATGATTGCGATGCTATTTAGGATGGACTTCCAGTGTGATGGTTAACTCTTCCTCCTGAACCGGCCATTCCAATAACAGTGTAACAGCCTGCATCACTTTCTCGAACCCATTTTCAGATTGGGATACCGTAAAATGTGGCTGTGCGCAAAACTGTACAGGCGCCGATGTTTTTAAAGTGACATAGCCTCCCAGCGCAGTATCGTCCAGTATCACTTCAGTCATATTTGTCAGTCTGAGCAACTGACCGAAACCGCCTAAGGTGTCATTCCGGTCAATAAAGCGGCCGCCCATGCCATCGCAACTGGGCATGGCGAGATTGATTTCCGTGCTGAATAGCTTATCCGTCTTGCCGGAAAAACGATAGTATACGCTCAGCCGGTTATGCATCAGTTCAAATTGTTTATGTATCTGCGGCGCGGCGTCATCAGTTTGAAAGCGGATGGTACTTGTCTTGCCGGAATCGGCAGCGACATGCTGATAATCGAGCAGCGTGCCATCCAGACGATCAACAAACAAATTCCGGGGATGATCGTCGGGCTCAAGATCCGCAGCTTGAATGATATGTTTGTTATTGGTGCGATCATGCGCCGAAGCGATACCGCTGCCGGAATTGCCGGTATCGGTCGAGTTTGCCCCGTTAAGTTGAATTTTGTGAAAGTATTGCTCTTTTTGCCGTTGCAGCGTGTCGCCGAAATTGTGATTGAGGGAATAGGCGTCAAATTCGACGATACTGGCATGACGGTTCAGTTTCAAAATGATCTGAAGGCTGTTGTTTTGTAAACAAGCTTCTTTTGTACCATCAAGGTCAATATCCTGCGTCATGCAGTTCGGGCGCGGCGCGCAGGTATCCAGCATGGCTTCCAGTGCAATCAGGTTGTTATAAACCGCGCGGCGTAAATGCGGGAGATATAAACCGCCAAACAGACCATGCCAGTAGGCATCATTGGCCTGGGCGGCATACAGTTTTTGCTGCATTCCGCCAGTGCGCTGGTTTTCCGGCAATGCAGCCAGCCGCGCGGAAAGACCGAGCATGCGCTTATGCATCCAGTTTGACTCAGGATAACGTGACAGGAAGTTTTTCCAGATGCCGCCGCGCAGAAATGGCTTTTTGTGTTCAAACCAGCCGGATGATTTCGATCGGTTGATCAGATCGGCATAGGCGCCTGCCGATTCCGCAGGTAACGTCCATTCGTTCATTTCAATATACGATGTGGTTGGCAGGTAAATGATGCCTTGCGTTTTCTCCGCAGCATGATAATCACGATAGTGGCATGTGGAAATGCCTGGCGATGCCAGGACGCCCTGAACGAACTGTTCGAGCCAGCCTTGTTCATAAACCCATTGATAGGTTTCCGGCCATATGCCGAATTTCTCGATATCGTCAAAATAAACTGCGGCAATGTGCGGGTTGTCGCCATTCTGCGAATTCATATCTGCCAGTGACTCGATATAGGCGATTGCATCGGACGCAGGAGAAAAAGGCAGTTTGTAGCGCAGCGCCTCGGAGATTGGAAAAATATCCAGTTTGCGGGAATCTTCTTCAGTCGTATAAAAGCCATAAAGTTGCGCGGTGGTTTTGCCGGCACAAAGAAAATGGTAGTCATCAACTATGACATAACGAATCCCGCAGTCGGCCAATGACGGTACAACGGTTGACTCCCATACGCGCTCGGTCAGCCAGGCGCCCAGAGGCCTTTGGCCGAGTTTTGCTGCAAGTTTTTGAGACAAAGTTTCTATTTGTCCGAGACGATCGCGATTCGGAATAACCGCCAGTACTGGTTCGGTATCGCCCGCACCGAATAGTTCGGCCTGTCCGCGTTTAACCATTTGCTTGAGTAATGCCATGTCCTGCGGATAATGTTCAAACAGGTAATCAAGCAGCCAGCCGGAAAAATGTACTGCAAAATGAAAGTCAGGATAGCGAAAAAGTACTTCTAAAAAAGGCTTGTAGCAGCGCAGATGTGCATCGGCCAGCACTTCAGGAAAATTACCGATCGGCTGGTGCGCATGAACACCAAAAAGTAACGATACTGGACGAGGCATGATGGAGTTCCCACGAAAATCTATGGTATAAAACTATACGCTTTAACACGCAAACCGGCCATCGATAACAGGGCCGGTTTGCGTATTTCTACATCCTTGACATGACAATTTCATTGCAACGCGATTATGAACAATTTTTACGATGACCGCCGCATGGCGCCGCCTTCTTCAGCATGCGTATCGCCATGACTGATCGGCTCGAAGAGAGTTGACGGCACGGGCAGTTTTAAGAGACGGTAAAGATTCGCAAGATTGTCGCGGTATAACTGATCGAATCGTATCACGGTATCGGCCTGATTATAATCACCAAACCACCAGAACCAGTCGGAGCTTTCGCAAGAAGCAAGTTGCAGGCTCGCTGCGGCTTTTTCTTTATCAGTCAGCCGGTTGCCCTGTATAACAAGATCATAACTTTGTTTGGCGGCGCACAGCAGATCCCACGCACGGTTTTTTTCGGGGTCACCTATCCATGTGGAAAATGTGCCGTACACCCAGCTGCCTGCGGCCAGAGCGGGCAACACCTGGGTATTATGTGCATTCTCGGGAGAGGCGAGATAATCACGGTATGTCGTGGTGCGAATCCCGGTGTGGCTTTCCAGTAGGCTGTACAAGTCGTCAAGAAAGTAGAAGCCATTATACGGATAATATTCCCAGGCATTTTCACCATCCAGTATGACGCTGACGACGGGATTTTCATCCGGCAAGGCATGACGGGCTATCTGTTCGATTGACTGTACAAAGTGTTCCGCAGCATCCCGTCCAAACCACTTGGCGTATTCAAAACCGATGAAATCGGACAATTTGTCATCACGAAAAAAACAGATGATGTTTTCTTGCTCCTGGATGCGATAGGGACGGTACAGATAACGGTTACGATCGGGCAGCGCCGTTTCCGGATGCGATTTGCGCAAACTGTTGACCAGCACCCCCTCACCGCTGGCGCACCATTGACAGCCTGATTCTGCCAGTATCTGTATAAGTGGGGGGGAGACTGCGCCTTCGGCAGGCCAGATGCCGGTTGGTTGAGTGCCAAAACGCTTTTGATGACTGTCTATGGCTTTGTCTAAATGAAAGGTCACACGGGTGCGCCCGCCCGGATATGAACTGCTGACCGGCAAAGGCGCATCCGCAACGCCGTCATGTGCGGAAGTAAAATCAATCAGTAAAGGTGAGAGCGGGTGATAATGCGGTGTTGTTGATAATTCTATCTGACCGGTTTCGACAAGTTTACGGTAACGCGGTATTATTCCTTCAATCAATTCTCCTATCAGCTTGAATAACCGCATTCTATCAGCATGGCTAAAGTCTTCGCTTTGTGCCATTAGCTCCATTACTGCTGTGTTGTGACGCCGGACACTTTCTCCTGTCCACGCCAGATGGTACCACACCAGCAAGTCGGCAAAATATTGCGCAGAAAAACTAACCAGTTTTGCCGCTCCTTTCTTTTGCAGCGTGTCATACAAATGATGCAACTTCGCGTATGCCGGATAGGGCTTGAGCATCATATTGTGATTGCCTTTAAAGCAATTCGTTAAGATATGTGCGCGATCGTCGTCGGAGATGCTGGCTAGATCCGGCGTTGCCAGCAAGCGAAGCAAGGGGTCGCGTATCTGTCCTGTAGCAAACTGTTCAACATAATCTTCCAGCTGATCCAGCAGTATCGGAACAAAATTGACCACGGCTCTGATTTGCGGATGCGCTTCCAGATGGTGAACCATATCGCTGTAATCTTTAATGGCGTGCAGATATACCCACGGCATCTCAAATTCCCGGGTATCGTAATGACGATAATCCGGCTGATGCATATGCCACAACAAGACGAGTTTAATTTGCCGCATTTGAGGATGAAAGTTAACCGAAGTAATGTATTCTTTGTCCGAGCATCTCCGGTGTGATCAGTGTGATGCCTTTGTCGGTTACATGAAATTGTTTGCTGTCTTCAGCTGCGTCAAAACCGACCTTAAGCCCCTCCGGGATTTTGCAGTTTTTTTCAACAACCACCCGTTTCAGATGCGCGTGCCGGC
>DOOY01000166.1 GCA_003514765.1 Nitrosomonas sp.
TTCTATGATAAATACTGTATTTTTCGCCAGACAGCTTCTTAGCTTTTCAGCGTCACTGGCAAGGCAGGTTTTGCCGACAAGGATTATTTCCTAGATGTGGTGAACGATGGAAACAACCGAAAAAAGAAAACATCATTCAGCGATCCTAATCCTGCGTGATAGCAAATAAACGTTGATATTCCCGGATTGCGTAGCGGTCAGTCATGCCTGCAATGTAATCTGCAATTGCCTGATGATCTTCGTGTTTGAATTTTTGTTGATATTTAATAGGAAGCAGGCGTACATTGTTGCTGAAAGCGTCAAATAGTTTTCTGATGATATGCGATGCCTTATTGCTCATGCGCATAACGCGGTAATGCAGATACAAATTTTCAAACAGAAATTTTTTGAGTTCCTGTTGTTCTTTTTTGATTTGACCGCTGAAACCAATCAGTGGCGGCGCATGATGCACATCGGACAAATCATTAATCTGTGCATTATTTATATTTTGAGTACTCTGTACAGTTAAGTCAGTTGCCAAGGTATTAATCATGCAGCGTATGGTCTCATGAATCAGCCGCCGGCTCGTCAGATCAGGATGTTTTTCTCTGACGGCTGCCAGATGTCGGGAGAAAATGGCGACATCCTGCAATTGCTCCAGGGAGAGTAAACCGGAACGCAGGCCGTCATCGACATCATGATTATTGTAAGCGATTTCATCGGCAAAATTGGCCAGTTGCGCTTCCAGTGATGGCCACTTATTCAAGAGAAACCGCTCACCGACCTCACCCAATTGACGGGCGTTTTTTTTGGAAGCATGTTTCAGAATCCCTTCACGGGTTTCAAAACACAGATTGAGCCCATCAAAAGCAGCGTAGCGTTCTTCGAGCAAGTCCACTACGCGCAGAGACTGAAGATTATGTTCAAAACCACCATATTCCTTCATGCATGCATTTAATGCATCCTGACCGGCATGACCGAAAGGCGTATGGCCTAGATCATGCGCTAAGGTGATCGCCTCAACCAGATCTTCATTCAAACGCAAATTGCGTGCAATTGAGCGCCCTATTTGCGCCACTTCCAGGCTATGGGTCAGTCGCGTACGAAACAGATCACCTTCATGATTAACGAACACTTGTGTTTTGTATTCCAGGCGCCGGAAAGCTTTTGAATGGATAATGCGATCACGGTCGCGTTGAAATTCACTCCGCCCTGTGGGGGACGCTTCTTCGACTATCCGCCCACGGGTATTGGTTTCGCAAACCGCATAGGGTGCCAGGTTATTCATGCGCCATACAGGCAGTCAGTGTTTCAGTGATAAGCGCAGGTGGAATATCCGCACGCATGACCGCTTCACCAATACGATTTAATAAAATAAAGCGCGCCTTTCCGGCAGATACTTTTTTATCGAGCGCCATCAGTTCCAGATATTTTTCCGGTGCCAATCTGGGTGCGGCAACAGGCAACTCAGCCTGTACGAAAATCTTGCGAATACGCGCAACATCCACTTCGTTGATTAATTTCATGCGTCTGGACAGCTCAGCCGCCATTATTGTACCCGCTGCAACTGCTTCACCGTGTAACCATACGCCATAGCCCATACCATTTTCAATCGCGTGACCAAAAGTATGTCCCAGATTCAATAATGCGCGCACGCCACTTTCTTTTTCATCTGCCGCGACAATTTCGGCTTTGTTTTCGCAGCTGCGTTGAATGGCTTCATTCAGCATCACCGGATCACGCGCAAGCAACCGCTGCATATTTTGTTCCAGCCAATCAAAAAAAGCGGGGTCGCGAATCAACCCGTATTTAATGATTTCAGCAAGGCCTGCGCGTAATTCACGACCGGGCAATGTATCCAGTGTCGCGCTGTCAGCCAGCACCATACGCGGTTGGTAGAAAGCGCCAATCATGTTTTTACCCAGCGGATGGTTAATGCCGGTTTTTCCGCCAACAGAGGAATCCACCTGCGCCAATAGCGTGGTCGGTATCTGAATAAATGGCGCGCCACGCAAATAAGTGGCAGCCGCAAATCCGGTCAAATCACCGATCACGCCACCACCTAGCGCTAATATGGTAGTTGTGCGCTCACAATGATTTTTGAGCAGCGCATCAAAGATAAGGTTTAAGGTTTCCCAGTTTTTGTAGGCTTCACCATCCGGAAGAATGATGGGAATAGACCGTACGCCTTTTTCTTCCAGCGCCGAACGTAATTTATCCAGGTAGAGCGGCGCGACCGTAGTGTTACTGACAATAGCCACATGTTTTTGCTGCAGACAGGATACGATTAAATCAGTCTGGTTTAAGATGTTGTTACCAATATGAATTGGATAATTCCGTGCTTCGGAAGCCGATGAAAAGTCGACCGTAATGGTTCGCATAAGATTCTGTGTATAAGTAGAGTGAGTTGTTTCAAAAGAAGCTAAACGTTTTGTCAAATCTTTTATCAGAAAGCGTATATTTTGCTTGCCGGTGTCTATAATGATATGCGCTGCTTCCTGATAAAGCTTATCGCGCTGTTCAAAGAGTTCAACTAATTTGCCGCGCAAATCGTTCGTTTGCAATAATGGCCGGTTTTTATCGTAACGTGTGCGGCGGTACAAATCATTGACGGATGCACGTAAATAAACAACAGTTCCATTTTGTTTTAACAGTCTTCGATTCTCAAAACTGAGCACCGCGCCACCACCTGTAGCCAGGATGATATTGTTTTTCCTGACCAGTTCCTGCAACGCTTGTGACTCACGCTTGCGAAAACCGGATTCTCCTTCAATTTCAAAAATAACCGGGATTTTTACACCGGTACGTTCCTGGATTTCATGATCACAATCAAAAAACTGCTTTCCCGTATAACCGGCCAATGCTTTGCCGATTGTTGTTTTTCCTGCACCCATCATTCCTACCAGAATGATATTACAATCACCTAAAGACCGTATCAGCTTTTTATCAAGTGCAGTTATTTTTATATTCATGTTCATAATAAAATTTTAACTGAACACCCTAAATGAAGATACTTTTATCTTGCACACTAAGACGTATGCTCAAAGGCATTTAGGCTTTATGAGCTGCTCTTGGTCCTGCAGGCTTATACGACGGATAGGATGCATCTGAAGAGTCCACTTTTTTCCATCGCATTTTTGAAGGTGGCATGTTATTTTTCGACACAAACCATGAGAAAAACAGTGGCACGAAAATGGTCGCAACAAATGCAGCCAGAATCATACCGCCAAAAACACCTGTCCCCATCGACTGACGTGCGGCGGAACCCGCGCCTGTTGCGATCACTAAAGGTACCACACCCAAAATAAACGCCATGGAGGTCATCACAATGGGGCGAAACCGCAACTGTGCAGATTCCATAGCCGCGCGCTTTGCGTCCATACCTGCTTTCATTTTCTGATTAGCAAACTCAACCAATAAAATCGCATTCTTGGCCGCCAAACCGATTAATGTCACCATGCCGATCTGAAAATAAATATCATTGGGCATTTCGCGAATCAACACCGCGATCAATGCACCCGCCGTAGCAAAAGGGACTGCCATAATGACCGCCAGCGGCAATGCCCAGGTTTCAAATTGAGCGGCCAGAATTAAAAATACCATGATAATGGCCAAGCTAAACGCAAAAACCGCTGCAGCACCGGTTCTTTTTTCTTGAAAAGCTTTGCCCGTCCATGCTACTTGATAGCCATCCGGCAAAACTTCAGTGGCAACCTGTTCAACCAGTTCAATTGCTTCACCCGAACTCAGACCGGGCACTCCATCTCCAATGAGTTTCGCCGACAGCAATCCATTGAAACGTTCCAGCTGCTCTGCACCAATGACATGTTTTATTTGCACCAGCGCAGAAAGCGGCACCATCAATCCTGCATTTGAACGCACATACACTTTGCCGATATCCTCCGGCTTCATGCGATACGCAGCTTCAGCCTGTAATTGGACGCGGTATGTGCGCCCGGCGCGATTAAAATCATTCACATACAATGAACCCATCGTACTTTGCAGCGTTTCATAAATATCGGCAATCGCAACACCCTGTGAAATCACCTTGGCCTCATCCACCGACACAAAAAACTGCGGTACTGTGGAGCGGTAAAATGTATTGACAGATGCCAGCTTCGGCTCTTGCTTCAATAGCTGCATAAAATCATCCACTACCTTGGCCAATTGCTGTGGATCGGGGTTGGTACGGCTCTGCACGTAAAGCTCAAACCCACCCGTACTGCCCAGTCCACGGATCGCAGGCGGATTAAAAGCCACAGCCAGACCATCCGACTGCTGCGCGCCAATCTGAAATAATTGCCCCACCAGATCATCTGCGGTTGTCTCGCGTTCCGACCAATCAGTCATTCTTGTGAAAACAGTAGATACATTTGTTTTATTGCCGCCACCGATGAAATCCATGCCATTCACAGCAAACTGAAAGGCCACGTCCGGGTTTTTTGCAATTTCGGCGCGAATAGCATCGGTCGTTGCAATTGTGCGTGGTAACGCGGCGCTGTCTGGAAGAATAACAGCTGCAATTACATAACCCTGGTCTTCCGGCGGCACAAGGCTGCCTGGAATGATTTTCAACAAATAGCTTACTCCGCCAACGAAAGCTAAAAAAATCAGTACACTAACGGCAACATTTCTAATTGCGGCACCAACCATGCTGACATAAAAGTTTCTCA
>DOOY01000179.1:0-17293 GCA_003514765.1 Nitrosomonas sp.
ATTTCTACAACTACTGTATTTAGTACTTGATGCGGCCATAAAAATAGTGTGCAATTAGCTTATGACAGAAAAAAAATACGAAATTAACATCAGTGTTCGCACAACTTATTTACCGGATCAGTCCGATGAAAAGACCGATCAACATGTTTTTGCCTACACCATTACCATTGCCAACAAAGGTACGGTTGCCACACAACTGATCAGCCGTCACTGGATTATTACCAACGGTGACGGCACTGTGCATGAAGTGCGCGGCCTGGGCGTGGTCGGGGAGCAACCTTTGCTCAAACCCGGTGACACCTTCGAATATACCAGCGGCACTGTCATCTCGGCTTTAGCAGGGTCCATGAAGGGCAGTTATCAAATGGCGACTGAAAACGGTGTGCATTTTGATGTACCCATCCCCGAATTCATTTTGACTGTGCCGCGCGTGCTCCACTGACAGGTTGTTAAAAAACCTTAAATACACAGCATGACAGGCAAGTTGTATCTTATTCCCACACCGATCAGCGATAATGACATTGATTGGGTCATACCGAAAGCGGTCGGACAATCGATTCAACAGCTTACCCACTATATTGTGGAGCACCCCAAAACCGCCCGCCGATTTCTGAAACATATTGGATGCAAGTTGCCGATACAGGAAATTCACATGCATACCTTAAACGAACATACCCGCTCCGACGAACTAACATTATTATTACAACCTTTGCTGGCAGGTAATGATACTGGACTATTGTCAGAAGCCGGTTGCCCGGCCATCGCCGATCCAGGCAGTGGGCTTGTGCGGTTAGCGCATGATAAAAAGATACCCGTCGTTCCTTTGGTTGGTCCTTCATCGATTTTTTTGGCGTTAATGGCTTCAGGACTCAATGGTCAGCAATTCTGTTTTAATGGCTACTTACCCATCGAGCAGGAAGCACGCGCGCAAAAAATCACAGAATTGGAGAAACGTTCCCGCAATCGTGATCAAACCCAAATTTTTATTGAGGCGCCCTACCGCAATCAAGGTTTGCTTGAACTGATTGTTCAGACCTGCGTGGACGATACGGACTTATGTATCGCCACAAACCTGACATCCTTACACGAAAACGTTATGACCAAAACAATCAGGCAGTGGAAACAAAAATTGCCGGATATCAATAAAAGACCGACAATTTTTTTATTGCACGGCTGAAAATGCCTGTTACTGGTTCTTTTTCTGAATAAATTCTATTTTATAACCATCAGGATCTTCAACAAAAGCAATAACCGTTGTGCCATGTTTCATCGGACCCGCTTCACGCGTCACTTTGCCGCCCCGCTTACGGGTTTCTTCACAAGCGAGATAAGCATCACCCACTTCAATAGCAATATGGCCAAAGCCTTTTCCCAGATCATATTGACCGATATCCCAGTTATGCGTCAGTTCCAATACCGTTCCGCTGGCTTCATCCTGGTAACCGACAAATGCGAGCGTAAATTTGCCATCAGGATAATCTTTACGGCGTAAAAGCTTCATACCCAGTACCTGGGTATAAAATTCAAGTGATTTTTCGAGATCACCGACCCGTAGCATTGTGTGCAGAATTCGCATTAAATTTTCACCATTTCAAAATCTTCTTTACGTGCACCACATTCAGGACAAGTCCAGTTAATGGGTACATCTTCCCAGCGCGTGCCTGCAGGGATACCTTCTTCAGGAGATCCTTTAGCTTCGTCATAAACATAGCCACAAATGAGGCACATATATCGATTATAGTTTTGATTCTCTTCAGCAGACATAATAGATAGTCACTTTCATTTAGGTTAAAATGCTATTTTACGGTATTAATGCATGTCACAGCCACCCCCAAATGTACTTTCATTTGCAGCCAATGACCCTAGCGGCGGCGCAGGCATACAGGCTGATTTACTCACCATCGCCAGTATGGGTTGCCATCCTTTGTCTGTCATTACCGCGATAACCGTTCAGGATACAACAGGCGTTGATGATATTTTGCCGCTTGATTCAGAGTGGATCACCAACCAGGCCAGAGCCTTACTGGAGGATATGCCCGTTCATGCTTTCAAGCTGGGTCTGCTGGGCAGTGTTGAAATCATAGCGGCCATTGCTGAAATCGTATCTGATTATCCGGAAATTCCTTTGATTATGGATCCGGTCCTGGTCTCTGGACGCGGTGATGAATTAACGACCGAAGACATGATTGATGCCATGCGAAAATTGCTGTTACCGCAGGTAACGATCCTGACACCTAACAGTCTCGAAGCCAGACGACTGGCATTATTTGACGATGAAGATGATGACCAGGATCAGGACAATCTATCACTCGATGAATGCGCATTCAGACTTCTGGACATGGGGTGTGAGTATGTTTTAATTACTGGCACACATGAAAATACTGCGCTGGTTACAAATACACTGTTCACTGCCGATGGCCAAGTGCGTTCCGATGATTGGAAACGATTACCGCGTAGTTACCATGGTTCAGGATGTACGCTGGCTTCTGCTATTGCGGCGTCAATGGCAAACGGCTTATCCGTGAATGAAAGCGTATATGCAGCACAGGAATATACATGGCACACGCTTGATGCCAGCTTTAGACCAGGTATGGGACAAAACATACCCAATCGACTTTTTTGGGCCAAGGATGTGCATGAACCAGACGAGTGCGAGACCAAAGTCATTGAAAAACCGTAACCAAAGTATCCACGGTCTTTACGGAATAACACCGAATCTGATCGACACAGCTGTTTTGCTCAATCAGACCGAACAAATACTGACTGGTGGGGCGCAACTGATACAATATCGCAATAAAATAGCAGATAAAACTTTGCGCCGTCACCAGGCAAACTTGCTTTTACGACTTTGTCGAACATATGCCACGCCCATGATCATTAACGATCATCTGGATCTGGCAACGGAAATTGACGCTGATGGCGTTCATGTCGGGCAAAACGATGTGGATATTACTGCTGCGCGCAAACTGCTGGGTACGGATAAAATAATTGGCGCAACTTGTTATAACAGACTGGATTTAGCAATACAGGCTGAAAGCAAGGGTGCTGATTACGTCGCTTTTGGTGCATTTTATCCAACCTCAACCAAACAGAATACAGTTACTGCGCCACTTGATATTTTGGTCCAGGCCAGAAAAATTTTGACCATACCAATCATTGGCATTGGTGGCATAAATCTAACCAATGCACAAACTATAATTAAAAATGGTGCAGACGCTGTAGCTGTGAGTTACACACTATACCAGGCAAAAGATATTCACAAAACTGCAGAAACATTTTCTCGTTTTTTTGTCTGAATTTTTAGTAATTTATATTAAGAATTTGTATTTATTAAATTATTTTTGAGAGCGATTCAATGACTTCACGTAACCAACAACTATTCGAGCAATCCCAGAAAGTAATTCCCGGCGGTGTCAATTCACCTGTTCGTGCATTTAAATCCGTTGGCGGGAATCCTGTTTTTTTTCAACGCGGACAGGGTGCTTATTTCTGGGATGTTGATGGAAAATCCTATATTGATTATGTTGGTTCCTGGGGGCCGTTGATATTGGGCCATGCACATCCTGAGGTAATTAAAACCGTTCAGGCGACAGTAGAAAACGGCCTGACATTTGGCGCGCCTACCGAAGCAGAGCTGGAAATCGCCGAGCTTATATGTAAGTTAATTCCTTCTATCGAACAAGTCAGGCTGGTCAGCTCAGGCACCGAAGCCGGGATGAGCGCCATACGGCTCGCGCGCGGCTTTACCGATCGCAATAAAATTATCAAGTTTGAGGGCTGTTATCATGGCCATGACGATGCTTTATTGGTAAAAGCCGGTTCGGGTGCGCTGACATTTGGCAACCCAAGCTCTGCAGGGGTGCCACAGGAAATAGCGGGACATACAATTGTGTTGGACTACAATGATTTGTCCGGGCTGGAAAAAACATTTGACAAACTTGGAGATGAAATAGCTGCAGTCATCGTGGAGCCGGTCGCAGGCAATATGAATCTGATAGCGCCCAAAGCTGAATTCCTGACAACATTGCGCACATTATGCACACGACATGATAGTGTTTTAATATTTGATGAAGTCATGACAGGTTTTCGTGTTGACTTGGCTTGTGCACAGGGACTTTATAAAATCAAACCCGACCTTACAATACTTGGCAAAGTCATTGGTGGAGGCATGCCAATGGCGGCATTCGGCGGACGACGGGAGATCATGCAATGCCTTGCTCCTGTCGGCGCCGTCTATCAAGCCGGAACGCTTTCAGGCAATCCTGTTGCCGTTGCAGCAGGATTAACCACTCTGAAACTAATCCAGGAAACCGGTTTTTATGAAAACCTCACCAAGAAAACGCGCCAGCTGACCGAAGGACTGACCGCCAGTGCTCAAAAACACGGTATTGATTTTTGTGCGCAATCCATAGGAGGCATGTTTGGACTCTATTTCAGCAAGCATATACCAAACAGCTTTACAGAAGTGATGGCTTGCGATAAGGACGCCTTCAACCGGTTCTTCCATGCGATGCTGGTCAAAGGAGTTTACTTCGCACCGTCGGCTTTTGAAGCCGGTTTTGTCTCTTCAATGCATGAGAGTTCAGAAATTAACGAAACGTTGTCTGCTGCGGAAAGTATTTTCGCCAACTGGTAAAAACGAAAACAGAAAAACGGTAAAAGGAAGGCATAATTCACGCTTGATCCGCGCATAATTTGATTCCTTTTACCGTTTTTTAGCATATGTACATGCTTACTTACTACTTACTGCTGACAACTTACTTTACAACCAAAAAAACCAAACACGAACAGTCAGTGCATTCCTTGAATATACTCGGAAACAGCGCGTTTCTCTTCACCGCTCATACGTGTGAGCACCTTTTTCATCACGTCATCATCGTTGGAACGATCACCCGTATTGAACAAATTGAGCTGCACTAGCGTATACTCAACGTGTTGTCCGGCCAGCATCGGATAATGCGGCGGAACGCCTGAACCCGTCGGCCCATGACAGCTTGCACAAGCAGGCACGCCATTTTCAATATTGCCGCCATGATAAAGCACTTTACCTATTTCCAAGAGTTTTTTGTTGTCGGTTTCTATTCCAGGTACTGCCTTTTGCGTTTCATAAAAAGCGCCCAGATTTTCCATATCTTCCTGCGTCAATGCTGCAACCATAGAAGCCATTACAGGACTATTGCGTTTTGGTGTTTTACCCTCCTCCGCTTTAAAATCCATCAACTGCTTAGTGATATACTCAGCATGTTGACCGGCCAGTTTAGGATTTATCGGTATAATGCTGTTGCCATCGGCATTGTGGCATCCGGCACAAACACCCGCTGCAATTTCCTGACCTTTGGCAATATCTCCAGTTGCCAAAGCTGATGCAGGAAAAGCCATAGCAAGTAGTGCTGCCATCGCCATACTGGTTTTAATCATTTTTATCATATTTTTGTATTCCATATTTTTATGCCATCAAAATTCTGTTACATTTTATCCATAAGATTAACATGGCATTTTATCAAGGCATAGGATTGTTCACAATAAGATTCAATGAAAATGCGCATATAAATTTAATATCTTAATGAAAGCAATTTTTCCTTTTTTACTTCTTATCAATATTTTATTTGCAATCGCAATGTACCATCAATCGAATCAACAGAATCGAAAATCCGTCTCGCCGGTTGTGAATCCAGAAAAAATAATCTCATTGCCCGCTAATGAGAATTGTATGGAATGGGGAACCTTCTCAGGACAAGACTCACGCCTAGTCGAAACTGCTATTAGTAAACTCGGTCTAGAAAAGCCATATAAGAAAACCTTCTTTGCCTCGCTCACCAAATACCGGGTACATACCCCCCCTTTTGAAAATAGAGATGCTGTTGAGAGAGAAATTAATAAATTACGAAACATGGGCATTATCAGTTATCGCGTTCGAGAACAAGGGCCCTGGCTAAATGCAATTTCTTTTGGCGACCTGGAAGATAAAACAGCAGCCCAGGATTTATTGAAAAAACTAAATAGCAAGGGAATTGTCAATGTAGCAATTCACACGCGGAAGATAGAACAAGAAAAATTTTTATTTTTTGAAACAGGTGCGGATGATATCGCCAAGCTACAAAACCTGGCTACGCAATTTACTGGCAGCAAGCTGGCACATACCACCTGCGAGCACTTATAATAAGCCCGACTGATCACATAAATAAATAGACGCTTCTTGATAAATCACCGTGAATCAAACATGAATGTAATCATAAAAACCGCAGCAGAAATCGAAAAAATGCGTGTCGCGGGAAAACTGGCTTCTGAAGTTTTGGACTACATCACGCCATACGTAAAGCCTGGAATTACAACCGAAGAGTTGGATACGTTATGTCACAACTATATGGTCGATGTGCAAAAAACCATTCCGGCACCCTTAAATTATGCGCCTAAAGGACATACGCCATACCCAAAATCAATCTGCACATCGGTTAATCATCAGATATGCCATGGCATTCCCGGCAAGAAAAAACTGAAAAACGGAGACATTGTCAATATTGACATTACGGTTATCAGTCAGGGGTTTCATGGTGATACCAGCCGTATGTTTTACGTAGGAGACCCGTCTATCCAGGCCAAGCGTTTATGCGAACTGACTTACGAAGCCATGTGGCGAGGCATTGATGTCGTCAAACCAGGGAATCATCTGGGAGATATCGGGCATACCATTCAAAAACTGGCGGAGGGCGTCGGATATAGTGTCGTTAGGGAATTTTGTGGTCACGGTATCGGAAAAAAGTTTCATGAAGATCCACAGGTTTTACACTATGGCAAGCCCGGCTCGGGACTTAAACTCAAACCGGGCATGATTTTTACCATTGAACCCATGATTAATGCAGGTAAAGCCGCCATTCGACACTTGCCTGATGGGTGGACGATTACCACTAAAGACAGCAGCTTATCCGCTCAATGGGAACATACTATTCTGGTTACCGCAGACGGGCATGAAGTGCTCACCGTCTCCAGTGGCGCACCTCTCAAACCTGTATACCGTTTTTAATTACTGACTATTCACATATGACACGCAGCCATAACCGTAGCGCCTCGCAGATCCGTCCCATCAAAATAACCCGCCACTACACCAAACATGCCGACGGTGCTGTGCTCATCGAAAGTGGCGATACAAAAGTAATCTGTACTGCAAGCATCAGCGAAAAAGTACCTCCTTTTTTAAAAGGCAAGAACCAAGGTTGGCTGACCGCAGAATACGGCATGCTGCCGTGTTCCACGAATGAACGCATGTTACGTGAAGCAGCGCGTGGAAAACAGAGTGGGCGAACCATGGAAATTCAGCGTCTGATAGGCCGTTCCCTGCGTGCGATTATTGATTTATCCATGCTGGGTGAACGCACCATACAAATTGATTGCGATGTTATTCAAGCCGATGGCGGCACCCGGACAGCAAGTATTACCGGCGCATTTGTCGCCCTGCATGATGCTGTTGAGAGCCTGTTATATCAACAGCTAATCGAAACAACACCGATACTTGATTATATCGCCGCCGTCTCGGTGGGAATTTATCAAGGAGTGCCGGTACTGGATCTCGATTATCAGGAAGATTCAACTTGTGATACCGATATGAATGTCATTATGACCGGCAATGCCGGAATCGTGGAAATACAGGGAACAGCTGAAGGCATTTCATTTACGCGCAGTGAATTAAACCAAATGCTGGATCTTGCAGAATCAGGTATCCAAGAATTAATATCGATCCAGAAAACCGCATTAGGTACCCATTGAATTCGATGCATAACTTGAAAAAGCTGGTGATCGCCAGCGGGAACACAGGTAAATTACATGAAATTAATACCCTTTTTGAACCGCTCGGCATTGATGTGTTGCCGCAATCCGTTTTCAATACACCTGAAGTTGCAGAACCCCACTCAACTTTTGTAGAAAATGCGCTCACCAAAGCAAGACATGCTTGCCATTATACCGGATTACCCGTTCTGGCAGATGACTCCGGCATTTGTGTTAACGCGTTGAAAGGGGTGCCGGGCGTGCTTTCAGCGCGTTATGCAGGCGAGCCAAAATCAGACCAGCGTAACAACCAAAAACTGGTTGAGGCATTAAAAAAAGAGTCCGACCGGAGCGCATATTATTATTGCATCATCATCCTGCTACGCCACACTGACGATCCACAACCCCTCATTGCAGAAGGACTATGGCACGGCGAAATTATTTCAGAAGCACGCGGTGAAGGTGGATTTGGTTATGATCCCCATTTTCTAGTACCAGCGCTTGGCAAAACAGCCGCAGAACTCAGTATAGACGAAAAAAACAGAATAAGTCACCGAGGCCAGGCGTTAGCACAGTTGTTAAAATATTTACAACCGTGAAAAAATGTAAACTGATGAAAGCAGATACCACCTTGAATAACAGTTTTCAGCAAAAACATGGTCTAAAATGATTCACCCTCAAATGAGGTGTTATCTAAGACTCCAACTGTTATTAGTCAATATCGCCAAAGACACTTCACTGACACGTTTGGCAAAAAGATCGATCAGACTCTCACGCGTTGAATAATTGACAATTTCTTCGGCCTTTATCACTTCACGCGCCACATATTCGGTGCTGCCCATTTCATCCGCCAATCCAAGCTCAATACTTTTCTGACCTGTCCATATCACACCACTATAAATCTCCGGCGTATCTTTCAGGCGTTCACCTCTACCTTGTTGTACGACACTGATGAACTGCTCATGTATTTCACTCAACAAGCCGGTAGCATGATCACGCTGCTCAGGGTCTAAGGGAGTAAACGGATCCAAAAATCCTTTATGCTCACCAGCGGTTAATAACCGCCGCTCGATACCGAGTTTATCCAGCGTTCCAGTAAAGCCGAAACCATCCATCAGTACACCAATCGACCCGACAAGACTAGCTTTGTCCACAAAAATTTTATCGGCCGCAGCTGCAACATAGTAACCGCCTGAAGCACAAACATCACCAATTACCGCATACAGTGGAATGTCAGGATAGTTTGCACGTAACCTGCGTATTTCGTCATTGATGTAACCCGCTTGAACAGGGCTGCCACCGGGGCTGTTAATGCGCAAAATGACACCCTGAGTACCTTTGTCCTTAAAAGCTGATCTCAAACTTGCATTAATATTGGCAGCGCTGTTGACGCTATCAGGCATAATCATGCCATTCAGGTCAATGACAGCTGTATGTTTATCTGCAATCCTGACAGCTGAATCTCCAAGCCAATCTGTAGCCGCAAAAAAAATCAGAAAAAGATAAATAAAAGTAAGCGACTTGAAAAAAATACCCCAAACTCGAGTCCGCCGTTGTTCGCGCAATGCTGCAAAAGCTAATCCTTCGATTAACTGCCGTTCCCATTCAGGATTGGCAGGTTTTTTCTCTTCATCGGCCATAAATTATTATTCATCCTCCATTATTATAAAAAAATTAAAAAACCACATAGCAATCTCAAACCAACCAGAATGTTATTATAGAGAATGAGAAAACAAATTAAATCCTTTTTTAACTTACTTTTACACGTTAGTTTCTAAGCAGCCAAATGATTAAATAATAAAACCCCCATTATTACAATTTGTATTTTATTAATTTTAACAAGCCAACTCCTCAACGATAGCTGCCTTGCAACAAAATTGCAAAATGGGTCTTCTATCAAACGCAAGTTCATTCACGGTAAAATATTCAGTTTAACAAACTCAGAACTCCAATGCGCTACTGGCTATTTAAATCAGAGCCCTATAAATTCAGCATCGATAATTTAGCGGCTTCGCCTGATCAGACAACCGCGTGGGATGGTGTACGTAATTATCAGGCACGTAATTTTATGTGGAAACAGATGAAAATAGGCGATCAAGCATTTTTTTACCACTCCTGTTGTCCACAGCCCGGGATCACCGGTATCGCGAAAGTCACTAAGTCCGCCTACCCCGACGTCACGCAATTTGATCCTAAAAGCAGATACCACGACCCTAAAGCTAACCAGGAAAAACCACGTTGGTTTAACGTTGAAATCACGTTCATACAAAAAACACGCTTACTGACTATTAAAGAATTACGCCAATACCCGGAACTAAAGCGTATGCGGATTCTACAACCAGGAAATCGCTTATCCATTACACCTGTCGATCCGGATGAATGGCGGTTCATTCTAAAAATTTTAAGAGCATAATCCACAAAAAATGGAATGGTGGTTCATTTATTTACTGCTGGGTGCCATTGTTGGATTTTTTGCCGGATTACTCGGTATTGGCGGCGGACTCATTATTGTCCCGGCACTCACCTTCATTTTCACCGCACAGGCTTTTCCACAGGAACGCATTTTGCATCTGGCACTGGGCACAGCCATGGCCACCATTATTTTCACTTCCGCAGCCAGTTTATACACACACAACAAGCATGCGGCTGTTAACTGGATAATATTCAAACACATGACACCCGGCATCGTGGTGGGAACATTGAGTGGAACAGTACTGGCCGGAACACTTTCCAGCATGATCCTGCGCATCATTTTCATCCTGTTTATTTTTTATGCCGCAACAAAAATGCTGTTAAAACTGATTTCAAAATCAAAACCAGAGCCAGAAGTACATTTAAAGGATCACGCCAATCTTCCCACCAAGCCCAAATTTTTTGCCGCCGGCGGTTTAATTGGCGCAACATCCAGTCTAATCGCTATCGGCGGCGGGCTTTTGACAGTCCCTTTTTTAACAACGTGTAATATCAAACTCCAGCACGCCATCGGCACAGCCGCTGCCATTGGTTTTCCCATCGCTGTAGCGGGAACAACCGGATATATTCTGAATGGGTACACGCAACTGCAATCCTTGCCGGAATATAGCCTTGGATATGTCTACCTGCCCGCACTGGGCTGGCTGGTGCTAGCCAGTATACTCACAGCGCCGCTTGGTGCGAGAACAACGCACTCTATACACACAGTTACACTCGGGAAAATTTTTATCGTACTGTTATATTGTCTGGGCGGAAAAATGTTATTGGATTTATTATAATTTACATTTATCCATAAACATATGATTCTTGGATTTTTAACCACGTGGAGACTGTCATGACTCTAATGGTCTGTTTATTAAGATTGAGAAAGCTGCAACACTTACATTGATTGATTGTTGCGTTTTGAGTCAAGACGCATTATCCAGTCGACTGTTTGATCAAGCAATTCTTTTCGCCATTCCAGTCTGGAAAAGGTGTGATCTGCATCTGGAATATCTTTTAGTGTAACTTGTGCCGAAGCAATTATTTTTTGCCAGATTTCAGATGATTTAAGATAATCTTTAAATTCTCTTGCAATAAGGTCAAATCCACTTGTCAAGATAAATATTTCACCTTGAAATCTTTCACAACTTTTAGCTAACCGCACTGGCAGTGGCAGCTCGATGAAATTATCGTTCATTTCGGAATGCGAAACATTGTCTGATCTTGTAAAAATAGATTGCGTCATATTCACAATGGATTTCAACGAATTTATTGCTGAAAACTTACCAGACATGACTTTTTTCCAAAAAGATTTCTGCATTATACGATGCCAGTAGTAATGCTTGATTATAGTTTTGGCCAGGCCGGCATCTGTTCTAATCCAAGGATTCACCATAAAAATGCCCTGAACACGCACGTCTAAGTAACTATAAAATGCACTGGCGGTTGCAGACTCGCATTCTCCCCACAGTACAACATTTTCAATCTCAGGCGCATGATCGAACAAAGTGTCGATCGCGCTTTGTATGTCTGCATTCATATCTATAAAACCGCGTAATTCACCTGTGCTGTCCCCTGTACCACGATGATCAAATCGAATGGAAGCAATGCCATGTCCCGCGAGTAATCTTGCGAGAGTTACAAATTGCCTGTGAGCACCAACACGATATTGCGGCCCTCCGGCCACGACAATGACAACACCCGTCCTGCCGGCTTTCTCTGGCTTGTTGACAATTCCGATCAGCGTGTCGCCTTCACAGGGAATGGCAACCGGAAGTTCAGACTGACTCGGTAACATAGCGTACAGTCTCCTCAACTAGTTCTGGAACCAACGTACGTTCGTGTGCCAGCCAGAACGGTGGGCCTATGATTTCCTGATGGTTAACTATCACACCTTTTTGGCGCAACCTCTCAATCATCATTAAGTCTCCACGTGGTGTTTTCCTATCCACACTGCTGATTACAGTAAACCAGCCAACAGGTACAGACACTGCATCAATACAAGATTCAAATTTCGCAGCTTTAATGCCTCGAAACAAATCCGGCCCGACTTCGTATCCTGACACACTGATATGCTGACCGTTCTCAATCTGTTCTTCGAGTTCTTTAGTCGTCTCAACTTTTTCATCCCGCTGCATGGATGCTGCAATTTTTATTCTCAGAAACTGGGTCAGCGTTGCTTGTCCATTAATAACAGGTTGCCAAAATATCAAGCGTTTCAAGTTTTTAATTGCTCCGGAAATTTGCATTGCCTGTAACGCACCCAGCCGCACACCTATTATTGATACTTTTTGATAACCAATTGTATTCGCATAAGAAACAGCTGTCATCAAGTCTTGACAGCTTTGTTCCCAATTTGAATCCTTAAACTCGCCATCGCTATCACCTGTGCCATAAGCATCCACTGACAAAAAACCAAAATTTTGCTGGGTCAATTGTTGAGCAAGCATCGTGCCCATATATCGACAGCGATTCATTTCTTCTGCAAAAGACGATGCGACAACAAAACACTCAGATTCGCTGGTAATACTGTACGGCGCGTAGTGTATGGAAAATAACTTCCCTGCACTGCCTTGAATGAAACTGGGCGAAATTCTTAATCGTGAGTGCATTACAGCATATCTTCTACAATTTTGATTCTACCAACTGCGTTAAACTACCAATTGTTTTAAAAACATCAGCAGTAATTTCGTCATCTTCAAAAACACAACCATATTCTTCTTCTAACGCCGTAATAATTGCCACCACCGACATAGAATCAAACTCAGGAATATCGCCCATTAAAGCTGTTGATTCACTAAAGCCATTCGCTCGATCTCCGAGTACCAAAACATCACGTACAATTTTGATTATTTCATCTTCAAGTTTCATTTTTTATGATTTAGCTCTTACAAAGATTATAGATCCAGTGTTACTAATTCACTGTATAAATTTTGAATGCAATCGGCTGACAGTTCCTTACTCAAAAAAAACTTTCGAGCACCCTGTTCTGAATCTAGCCATGTTTTCATCCGCTGGTCTTCTAATAAACGTGCTTCTATTTTGCTGGTAAACAGTCCACATTTAATAAGTAAGTGCGTCCGTATAGTAGGCCAGCATCGACAAAATAAAGCGGTATCGCTCACATACATAATCCATGCACTGGCCAGTCTTTTATAACGTTGTTTTTTGAAAATTAAAAAACCGTATCGTTCCTGCTCGCTAAAAAATATGAAATTAAGCCAGGGAAAATCAATGTGATCCACATAGTGCTGCGCAGCACGATCCGGTAATAGTGATTTAATTTGCTCAAAACTCTGTAGATTTAGGATCTTCCCTGCTCCAAGCAGTGAAGGCATATTTAAAAATATTAAAACCTGATCATCTAACGGTTTAAATTTTAAATACTTGAAAATCTCAACACCATCTTTATTAGGTGAAAACATAGTAAATGTGTAACCTTCCTGACGTATCAGTGACAACACTAGGTCAATACTGCGCGCACGAAAGTCGGATAGTACACACCAACTATGTGGGTTACAAAATCGTTTCAAACAACCTGCTATATCTTGTTCAGAATAAATAGCGCATAAGACGCCTACAATTCGCGAATGACATCTTACCATGAAGCCAAAATTAGGCGCATCAGGCAACCATGATTTACTGATACCTTTTTTCCATTCCTGCTGCGTAAAGCGGCTATTCATATGGTGATGCAAAAATTCGGCAACTTCATCAAGATCATGACGAGTAATTGCAGTTACTGCTGTTTTATCGGCGATTAATCGATCATTTGTCATTTTCTAACGGGTAAGCAATTCATCAAGCTAAGTGCATCCAGCATAACTTCAGCTGTGTTCTGCGTCCAATTGGTAGCTAAGCCGCTGGTTTGGTCTGTCAACATTCGCGGCAATCTTGGTGCATAAAACACCCAGTTCGGGTACTTGGTAGCCAGCTGCCGTACAAAAGCTTCAACCGCAGCTTTTGATGCAATATATTCATTAAAGCCCTTTTGTGGTTGTTCCAGAAAAATTGTTGAAGGAGCAAAAACAGTTAAAATATTTTTACTGTATGCAGTATCAGATAGAAATCTTTCAATGAGATTCGCAAAACCAGTTATATAATAGCTGCAGAATTTCTGAAAAACCGCCTCATCCCAGATCAGATGATCACCTTTCTCAATCAATGGAGATGCAAAGTAATAAATATGCGTTATACGTTTATCCGAAAAACAGCTCGTGATGTCTGTTTTTAAAGGGGACAAAACATTATATGAAATCTTATCGCATTTCCCGCCATGAGACCGGATTTCGTTGACAATCCTAGTCGCATCGTCCTTTCCTTGATGATAAGTGATTACTGAGTGACCGCCACCTGCTGCAATTAATTTAGCTGTAACTTCACCAATACCGCGCGATCCCCCTATGACAAGCGCTTGTTGATCTGCAAACTGATGCCTTGACACAAGTGCCTGAAATTCAGTGTATTTCTCCTGAGAAACCGGTTTGGGTCGAAAAAGCGCAGTAACCTCGCCACTAGCCGTATTATGCGATATGCTAATTGTCACCATGGAAAAACGGCTGTCGCTACGAATCACTCTAAAATGCATCTTTGCGTCACTGGAAGACTCATTCTGGACAAAATGAACATTAAATCCGGCAAAAACAGAATGTAATCCAGGGCATTGCATACCTACAATGTTGGTCAAACCCAGTAATACAGCAGACTGATTGTCTGGTAAATACTTTTTGACATGCGGAAACATTAATTGAATTGAATCCGGATCCCAAACAAGACCAAACTGGCTTTCCAAAGCATCCACATCTTCAAACTGTAAGTCTACAGGCTGAGGCCTGTCCGCTGGAATTGAGATATACTTTGCCATCTCTGGCTTTCTACCAGAACCTTCCATCCATTCCAAATCAATATCCTGTGCACGTTTCCCATGAACTAACAATCTGAGCTTCAAACCGTGCGCCGCTGATTGATGACTAAAAACTTCCACGTTGTCATCAGGTAAAATGGGTCTAGAAAATTGAACTTTTATCGAAGCGATTGATACCGGACGACCTAAATTCCCGCATACCAAGTCGAGTGTTTTAAAGACACCGCAAACACCATGTATCACAGTTGAACCAAATTGGTAACGACGTGCAAGAATGGAATCAACATGTAAAGGATTATAATCACCCGACACCTGTGCAAATCGACAGCTAGTCGTCTGATCAACCTGAAACACTCCAATTTTATTCCAACTCATTGTCCTAAGCTAAACACCATTTATTTGGTTTCAGATGATTTTTCTATCTTCAAGGGAGGATTTTTAGTGTGATACCGGTTTGTCATGAGCTCCCAGACTTCTTCAGCATCACTTGATCTGACCAATTCAAATCCAAGTTTATGATAGTGTTCTTTTACCAGGTTGTTTCTTTCCGTCGGACGATAAAAGCCACGTACTTTATTGATGCCAAACGAACGAGCAAGTGCAACTATCTCATCGCAAACAGCTTCTTCCACCCTGCGCTTAATGACGCGACAACTCATCAACCAGGTGTCTATTTCCCAAAGATCATTGTAAACTTTGCAAATAACAACGCAAATCATACCATTATCCCCAAATTTATCCTGCAAATGTACTTGCAAAGTTACATAATGATCTGATTTTTCGAACTCCAGCACTTCAGCTTCAGTGTAACGACGCGTAGTCAAGTTAAACTGGTTTGTTTTATTAATCAATTGCACAATCCGTTTTCGGCCCATTTCATCAAAAGGTACAAAACGAATGCGCATCTCCAATGAAACCAGATACTCCGTTAAATTGGATGCAGTTTGCTGCATTTCCTGACGCTGGAGATTGCTTTTATACTGCGCACTGCGCTGCGCATCATCTTCGGTATAGTCTATTTTTTCAAAATAGCGTGCCGCACATAATGTGCGCAGAAATTGCGAAGGATCTTTTGGTAGCTCCGGCACACTTATTTCAGGTATCATCGTCCGTATGATCTCACGCTCGGCCGGATTATCGTCGACAAAAACCATCGCATCCAGACCAATGTTCAGTGTTTCCGCTATTCGTCGAATATTCGATGCCTTATCGTCCCAGTTTGCAATAAAAACAGCAAAATCATCTTCCTTAAGCAACATACCTGAATGTTTGTGGAATGCTTCCAGCGCTATGTTTTTTTCATTCTTGGAGCATATTGTTATAATGATTCCCAGCTCTTTAAGTGCCTTTACCCACTGCTGGACAGCTAAAAAAGATTCACCAACCGGATGCCCCTGTCCGATTTGAATTCCCTCGAGTCCATCATCGCCAATCACGCCACCCCACAGAGTATTGTCAAGATCGAGAACCAGACACTTTTTACTTTTTCCGCGTAATGCAGCAATCAATTTTGTCAGATACTCAGCGTAAAGCGGTATAAAAGTATTGGCCATCGGCACTCTTGACATATACCATTGTCTCTCATCAAACCACTGATTAGTTCCGATCATATTTGCCAATGCAGCTATATCAAGCATAACATCGGCACACTTTCTCACGTCTTCGGTCAACGCAAAATTAAATTCTGATAGCGACTTACGCAGCATGCCATCAAGCTGGGCATCAAAATTTCCACTTAATTCGTAAGGTGGGCAAGCCAGAGATTGCGTGATGCAGATCATGCTGCCGTTATTTGTGAACGATTCTCTTATTTGTTGTAAGTAACGCAATGCTCCATTACTTAGAACCTTCTCATTGGAACAACTAAATTCGCCGGCAAAAACTGGGTAAGCACGATAGTCCAGCGCCAGCAAAACAGCATCCAGACGCGACTGATTGAGTCTAGAAGTCGGATCAAATGCCTCTTGCGCTACCTGTCCAAAATCTGCGGTTACCACTTCAAGATCTATACCATTTCGTATGGCTGCTGTTACCATTGGCGGTATCATCAAATCCATAGTGGCATTGCTCACTATACCCAATTTAAATGGCGCCAATGTGCCGGATAACACAGCATGTTTTTCAGCACTTAATTTTTGTAATGCGCGATATAAACGGTTGGATTGGTTAATAGATAGCGCAGCATTAGTTAACGCGAACACTTCACTGGCAGGT
>DOOY01000179.1:17465-18855 GCA_003514765.1 Nitrosomonas sp.
AACCAGGGAAGATCATGCATGAGAAAATACAGAAAAAACGATCATTATTTTAATTTTTCATGTAGAAGATCTACAATAGTAGCCACATCAGTCATATTTCCGATCTCATCCAGATCAAACTGTATGCCAAAACTTGCTTCAATGGCGGTCAACAGTCTGATATGACTTAAACTGTCCCACTCTTCTATATCATCTCTGGTCGTATCAATCGAAAAAGTGCAGCTGTTTTCAGTAAAAGTATCTTGAAAAATCAGCGCTAGCTGATCAAGTATTGCTGCCTTGTCTTGGCTCATGGTTTGAATCTTCCAATTTTTAATAACAGTTAAATCAAAATTCTTTTCGCATTAACAGACCGTTGACAAACATTTTCGAGATAGGCGAGAAAGCGGAGTTTATACTAAATGAGCATTCTAAGCCCGTTTTTAACGCCCCATCCACAATAGCAACGCAAATAGTTTTTCAACAGTCTGTAAATCATCCTATCTAAACGAGGCTGATTTCAACTTATTATTTTGACGCTATAACAAAAAATAAGCCGCACGGATAAACAATCAGACGCTATCGTTCTCACGGATTTACTTCCACAATAGAATTATGCCTTGCAAAACCGCTTATAATACGGCCAGATGGGTTGCGGACTTGAACGACCTGCCCCTCGGCTGCATCCGCCAGCGCATGGCCTTCCGAACTCACACTAAACCCATGCCCTTTTACTTGTAATTTTACATTCTGCCCTCGCAAAATAACATAGGGTGCCCGCAACATATTCCCACGTAAAGGTTGCCCTGATGTCAAGTTCATCACTGCAATTTTTCCGACAGCCTGCATATGCTCGGTAAGAACGCCATCAGGCATCTGAGTCAAATTGACAGTCTGGAGCGCAACATCTCCGTAATCAATCGTTTGATCACGTGACACAGGCCGTGCAACATGCAAAACATTCGCCATAACCTTGACTTCCGCTTGTACATATATTGTCCAAGACACTTTTTCATTACAACGCACACCTACCGAAGTTTTCCCCCATAATCGGCTGCCAGGCGGCATAAAAGGTTCAAGCCTTGCACACTTTGGCAATGTAATACGTTTATCAATCTGACCAACTTCAGCTTTAACTTCACCCGTTGGACTTACTGAGTGACTGTAAATAAAATCTTCAACCGCTTTCTGTATTAAAGGTATTTCCTGATATTGCGATAACAATCGATGATTTTCTGCAAATACTGGTACAGCAAGTTTTGCAAACATCAAAAAAAACCATAATTTTAATATATAGCACCGCATCCTATTTTCCTAAAATATTCTTGCCGCATCTTGCCGCATTCGGCAATTATTGCCGCCAAGACGATATATTAAAGATAAAAAGTGATCTTAGAATTTTGAGCTAGCG
>DOOY01000094.1:0-242 GCA_003514765.1 Nitrosomonas sp.
TCTTGTAACGTTTTAGCATCAGCCAGAAGCCAACTTTTTAGTGTTGACTTATCAACATCATAATGTGCTATAGATTCTTTCAAATGCACTATTTCTTCAGCAAAGGTAGCTTTTAACGACTTGGAATACTTGGCCAATACTTCATAACGATGCGAAATAACTGCATGTAATGTATCCAGATCACACTGCGTCTTACTTTTATTCAAGCGCAATTTAGGTGCAATCTTCTTGACTTTTGCCAG
>DOOY01000094.1:385-557 GCA_003514765.1 Nitrosomonas sp.
AACCAACCGATATCAAATTCATACCACTTATTAGACAAACGTGCAGAGGTCGCATAAGCGTGATGATTATTATGCAGTTCTTCTCCGCCGATTAAAATACCCCATGGCACAATGTTTCGACTGGCATCTTCAGCCTGAAAATTACGATACCCCCAGTAATGCCCAACACCAT
>DOOY01000094.1:657-5718 GCA_003514765.1 Nitrosomonas sp.
AGTAATGCCCAACACCATTGATCACGCCTGCCGCAAAAACCGGTGCCCACATCATTTGCACAGCCCAAATGGTAAGCCCGATCGGACCAAACAAAATCACATTGATTATCAACATCAAGGCGACACCTTTTGCACTATGCTTATCATAGACATTACGTTCCATCCAGTCATCAGGCGTGCCATACCCATAACGATCCAGTGTCTCCTGTTTCTTCGCTTCTATGCGATAAAGTTCGGCACCTTCTGCCAATACTTTCTTAATACCATAGACCACCGGGCTATGCGGATCATCATCGGTCTCGCATTTCGCATGATGTTTACGATGAACGGCTGTCCATTCTTTCGTAACCATCCCGGTTGTCAACCAGAGCCAAAAGCGAAAAAAATGGCTGGGGATAGGGTGCAGCTCCAAAGCCCTATGAGCTGAATGACGGTGCAAGTATATTGTGATACTGGCAATTGTAATATGCGTCAGAACCAGCGCAACCAAAACATATCCCCACCATGGCATATCTACGACGCCTGAAATTAAATTAAGAAAATCTGAAATCATATAAAGGCAATCCTTCTAAAAACCTGAAATTTGTATAAGCAAATTCTAATCAACATATCTAATCCTAAAAGCCTAAATCATGATCATGACATTCAATAACATCAGGAAACTCATGCTGATTAAACAAATTTCGTCAGTTAACAATTAAAAAACCAACGATATTAAGACAAAGTAGCTGTTCATAAAGTTTTATAAAAACAGAACAGCACTTGCAAAAAATCCTTCACTATGCATCTTAACACTTTAATGACTATGGCAGGAAAGATTTGTTGCAGGAATTTAAATCGCAGTATTTGAAGAAACTCAAATAAAACTCAGCAGCGAACGTATAGAAATCGCCCAGTTTCATATGCATACAGTAAGCTAACATAAACTCAGATAAAGCTTTGCTCAAAGTAAAGGCAATAATAAAACATACTTTATGCAATATTTAGCAAGTGCCAATTACCCGGCGCAAGATCTTCTATGGTGTAATCACCAATAGCAAATCGTATTAACCTTAATGTTGGATATCCTACAGCAGCGGTCATCCGCCGCACCTGGCGGTTCTTGCCTTCTTTGATACTTAATTGCAGCCATGCCGTTGGAATATGCTTGCGAAAGCGTATAGGGGGTATTCTTGGCCAGAGGCCCGCCGGCTCGTCCATCAAATCAGCTTTTGCCGGAAGTGTTACATAATTTTTAATAACAACTCCCCGGCATAATTTCTTCATGGCTGCTTGAGTCGGAACACCTTCAACCTGGACCCAATATGTTTTAAGCAATTTATATTTTGGATTACTGATTTTATTTTGCAGGTATCCATCATCAGTTAATAAAACCAAGCCTTCACTATCGACATCCAACCGTCCGGCGGGATAAAACTCGGGTAAAGAAATATAATCCTTAAGTGAAACATGCCCCAATTCCGCGGTAAACTGACAAACAACCCCGTAAGGTTTATTAAAAAGTATTAGACGAGACATATTAAAACTAAAACAAAGATCTAAGCCTTAAAAATTGACAGGCTTAAAAACTCAAAACATTTCCGAATATTTAACAGTACATAATTCTGTCACAAACGTGCTTTTTTTCTTTTGGCAGGTAATCCACCAGACCGCACCTTTATTGAAAAACAGACCTGAAGGCATTGTTGACAGCAATAAACATGCTGTTTCACCCAGTGTTGGTTGATGTCCCACGACAACAACCGCACCTTGCGCATAAGGCCAATCGGCTGCGGCCAATATTTGATTTGCACTCGCACCAACCAGGCCCAATCTCTTGCACGATATCAAAATCATGACACAATGCCATCGCGGTTTGCCGCGCGCGTTGTGCAGGGCTTGTTAGAACCAGGGCATTTTCGGGCAGTTGCGACTTCAGCCAGCCTGCCATTGTTCGGGCCTGAATCAAACCTCTTTTTGTCAATTGACGCGCCATATCAGAGACACCCGGAACACCCTCTTCAGCTTCGGCATGACGCCACAGTATGAGTTCCATATGCGCGTTTAGAGTCAAAAATATTGATCAATTAACAGTTTATTGAAGTTCATCATATGCAACAACGCAGTTTTACTCCATATTGAGCACGGCACGACAAGTGAAAGAAGAATACAACAATTGTCAAAAATGAAACAATGTATCAGGGGAATATCTGGATTGTAAAATTAAAACTATTTTCCGCCTCGACTTTTCTCCTTGCTTTAATACAACCTGATTGCGCGGTACTGCGAAACGTTCTGCAAGATATTTTAGCAAGGCAGCATTAGCTTTACCTTCCACGGGCGCAGCCGCGAGTTTTATTTTCAGTGCATCGCCGTGCAGTCCAACGACTTCGGTTCGTTTAGCACCCGGTTGAATATGCAATGTCAAAATGAAATTACGTGCATTATCACATTGAAACCAACTCATATGGCTGGTCAGTCAAGCATCGACTTGACTTCCATATGCACGCCCGCTACAACCATAAGTAATAATTGAATAATAATCAGCACAAACAATGGAGAAAGATCGACATTCGCAATAGGTGGAATACGGCGGCGAAAAACAGACAAAAATGGTTGCGTAAACGTGTTCAACAAAGGCGCCAGGGGACTAAACGGGTTAACCCATGAAATAATAGCCTGGGCAATGATCATAAATAAAACAATATACAGCGTTATCTTGATGATTTCGACCATGCCCAGCAATCCCATAACGCCGGTTGCAGTCACCATGTTTGTCCCGAAATCAAAACCTTGATAAAGATACACACTGGTCACAATGACGCACTCAGCCAGCCATGCCAATACCAGCGTTGACATATCCAGGCCCCTCCATCCCGGAATGACGCGGCGTGCAGGACGCACAATAAAATCAGTAACCGCAATCAGAAACTGCGCGATATTATTATAATAAGGTACGCGCAACAACTGAAAATAAAAACGCAACAATAACGCCAGAGAAAAAAGGCCCAAAATAGTTTTTAATAGGAATATCATAATCTCGTTAATCATCAGTCGCTCCCAATTCCCTATATTGTTTAATACTAATTAAATGCTCTGGGTAGTAGTACATCGATATTAATTGTAAACTTACAGCTTACTGAATTCGTCGCTCATCTCTCGAGAGCGCACATTGGCCGCATAAATAGCCGCAATAATCTTGCTTTTAACCTCATTTATTTCCATCGACTGAATCGCCTGCTGTGTCGTTCCACCTTTCGAAGTAACCCTTGCACGCAAAACAGCTGCGTCTTCACTGCTTTCATTGGCAAGTTTTACCGCACCGCGGAATGTCTGCAACGTAAGCTGCTTGGCTTCATCCGCTGTCAGACCCAATTCTATTCCTGCCTGCTGCAGTGATTCAATAAAATAAAACACATATGCCGGGCCACTGCCGGAAATCGCGGTTACCGTATGCAACATTTCTTCGTCGTCAACCCAAAGTACTGACCCAACTGCTTTCATAATTAACTCGGCAGCCTGTCTGTCCTGCACACTCGCATTTGGTGAAGCGTAGAGACCTGTCACTCCGGCACCCACCAGCGATGGTGTGTTGGGCATGGTACGAATAACCCGCCTATAACCATCTAACCAGCGCATAATATCCGTCGTAAGAATACCTGCCGCAATAGAAATCACCAGGTGTTGATCAAGCATGCTCTTCAATTGTTGCGCAACTGCATGCAACTGTTGCGGCTTAACGGAAAGCACAATGACATTGCCCACCTCATCTGTTTCTTCAGATAGACAAGGTTTTATGCCACTCGCCAGATCAGCTACGGTTGAAACGCCAAACCGTTCACTAATCCTGATGCGGCTCTCATCATTTATCTCGACCACGCAAATTTGATCGGCTGCATAACCCTGCTTCAACAATCCACTGACCAGGGCACAAGCCATATTACCGCCACCAATAAATGTAATCTTCATTATTCGCTTTTCTTTGAAACCATTATCATTAGATTATCCCCAAAGACAAATAGGGCAAGTCCGAACAAAAATCTTAGAAGCCACAATGCTGCGCAGCTAATGTTGACAAACAGGACAATAAAAACTTGAGCGTTGATTCTGTTTTATCTGTTTTATCACCGAACCGCATTTTCTACAGGCCATGCCGGCGCGCCCATAAACCCAGTATTGTTGCTGAAAATAACCCGGATTACCATCGCTGTTGACAAAATCACGCAAGCTGCTCCCACCTGCTTCAATTGCTTTTTGCAAAACTGTTTTAACATTCTGCACAAGTTTCTCGTAGCGGGAAAGCCCTACTCTGCACGCAGCCGTTCGTGGATTGATCTCTGCATGAAACAATGCTTCATTTGCATAAATATTGCCGATACCAACAACCACCTGATTATTCATCAACATTGCCTTGATACTTGACTTTCTGGTGCGTGAATTTTCATATAATCGTGTTGCACAGAAATCCGGAACCAACGGTTCCGGTCCCAGGTTAACGAGCAAGGGATGCTGCAGTGTGTTTCCCGGCTGCCACAAAACAGCACCAAAACGACGCGGGTCTCTGAGTCGCAATATAGTCCGACCTTCAACAATCAGATCAAAATGATCATGTTTGCCCGGCCGGTGAAGAGAATCCTCTGATTCAGCACATGGCATACTACCGTTTGATAACAACCGCAAGCTACCCGACATACCCAGATGCAAAATCAACGTACCGATGCCACATTCGAATAAAAGATATTTTGCCCTCCTGGTAATCGCATGAATCCTTTGTCCTTTTAGTCGGTCATTCAGGTCATCAGGTATCGGCCAGCGCAGTCTTGGATTACGAATGACTACCGCGGTAATGCGGCGCTTTTCCAGGTAAGGCGCAATGCCAAGGCGCGTAACTTCTACCTCCGGTAATTCTGGCATCGACTCATATTATATAGAGGTTTGGTACAGGGTTTAATCAGCCTTGATAGCATACGGATTTAATAACCGGCGGCTTACCGGTTCGGAGAAATAATAACCGACCTGCTCACCACTCCTTAAAAACACCACGCCGGAATTATTTTCAAACACCTTAATTTTAATTTGCTG
>DOOY01000090.1 GCA_003514765.1 Nitrosomonas sp.
AATCAGTATTTCGCACAGCATAGGTGCTAATGCGCATCGATGACTTCTTCAACCTCGGTCAATTGAAATTGGCTGTTACCGATGTATTGCATTTTTACCTTATAAACGGTGCCTGAAGCCTTAACACGCTGAATAGTCAGTGCACCGGTTTCATCAACAAACACCGAGTTATCATTCAAGTTTTCGGCTGCAGCTACCGCCAACTCGAAACTTTCGGTTTCCAATCCGCGATTAAACACAATCGTAGTTGGAGACGTGGCAATAGAAACTGACGTATCGCTTTGTGGTAAAGATTCAAATAATTTAAATTGTATTCGGTATGCACCGGCGCTGCCATTCGGTGTATTGGATGCGTCGAATATTGCGAAGCTTAAATGTTCATGCACACCGCCGTTACTGTCAGCTTCACCGATCACGCCTGCTGTCTCGCTGACACCGCCGGTACTGTATGAAATGACATTACTGAGCGCATCGGTTATTTCAATTCTTTCACCGTTGGATACCACATCAGTCCATTGTGTGCCATTCCAAAAAAATAATTGGCCGACGGGCTGATAACGTAACCAGTTACCAGGAGTGAAGCCACCTTCTTGAACGTTAACATCAATACCCGGGTCATCGGTAACGAACGTACCGCCACTCAAATCGCCGAAATCAGTTTCAAACAGCGCGCTGTTGGCAAATATTTCAGCACCTACACGCCATGGCTGTATGTCACCTCCGTGCAATTCATGTTCATGATTGTCTTCTTCTGCCAATGCATGCGTTGTTGAAAGTAATACAACTAAAGCTATTGTGTTACAAACAATTTTTAACTGTTTTATCATGTTTAAATCTCCTTTTATGGTGAGTTATCGTATTGGCGTTAAAAAATCGGACAAACTAATCACTTTTTATCTATCAATCGGATTGGGTAACGCATCAACTTCCTTAAATGATTCCACTGTGAAAAGTGAATTTCCGGTATTTTTCAGAGTAGCCTGGTAGAATTTTCCGTTGACAAAAAACGCTGGAATTTCAAGCATTCCAGTGACTACATCATACTGAACGGGTGTTGCATACCGAGAAATATCAGGTTGCAGCATTATCAAAACGAATGTAAGGTCATCTCGCTGTTGCAGCTGCGCGCGGTAATGACTGCCATCTGCATGTATATCATTAAGACTTAAAGTACCTGAAGCATGGTCGTAAGTCGCAGCGACATTTAATGCAGTCGCCGGGGCCTCAACCGGAATACTGCAAAGCCTCAATGTGCATAGCGTTTTAGCCAGCAGCGCATCGTTTCGGGTAATGAAACCATCTTGGTCGACGTCGAAAGCTGCATTGGTCGCATTTAACATTTCATTATTCTGCGCCGCCAGAAGAATCAACGAGACATCAATCCGGTCAACATCGCCATCCAGATCCACATCACCGGGAATCGAAACCGGAAGTTCAGGTTGTTGTGGCGGATTATTGTTTCCAGATTCCCCTATTAATGCGCTTAAGGCCGTACCGAATTCATCAGGATCGATTCCAGCGTTAAATAAGACCAGAAAGGAATCGGATGGAAAAAAGCGTGCATTGGAAATGAGCTGCATCTCAATCAAATAGGCACCGTTTGGACCGCCGACCTCACCAATCTGATTTTCTAGAAAGAAACTGAGATGCGTATGTAAAATGCCACCCGTATCGGTAATGTCGACAACCATTTCCGGACTGCCCTGTATGCCGTTTCCGGTAAAAACCGTACTGCCATTGATATCAAAGCTGTTTTCGCTGAAACACAACAACTGTCCGGCACATTGAGAAAAATCACTGAGCACCTCAGCGCTGGCTTCAAGCCCGCCAAACAGCCGAATTTGTACATCCGGCGGCGCATCATCCCAGGTGGATGTTGCCGGGTCCCAGTATCTCAATTTGCCCAATGCGCGATAACTGAGCAGTTCATTAGGCAACAATGCACTACGAACGGACTGGAAGCCCGGATTTCGGGTGCTGAAATCACCACCGCTCAGATCATCAAAATCAACCGGAAAAATGCGTTTACCTGTTGCTGCTTCTATCGGCAGCGTACCTGCAGGTAGCCCCAATGCATCTGCCAAACCGTCCAAATCGCAACCGGTTGCACCGGACGTACGACAATAATCCGCAAATAAGGCATTGCCCTGCCCCCAGACTTCGACATCCAGGTGTTGAGCAAAAACTGGCTGAATGGATAGTATGGCCGCAAGTGCAAGGTATAAAAAATGATTACGAAAATTCATAGCCATGATTAAAAGGTGGCACGCACGCCAAAAATGAAACTGCGACCCGGTTCCGGCGCAAAATTACGCAAAAAAGAAACCGAATTACGGATTTCTTCATTAAGCAGGTTATATCCTTTCGCGAAAAACCATAGATTCATCCATTGATTTGCTTTGAGCTGATAGTCTGCCGACGCAGTTAATAAATGATAGCCATTGGTAGGCGTTTCATTTATGCCGGGATGGCGTTGTGCTTCAGCCCGGGTATAACGTAGCGCCGTGTTCCAAACCGAGTTACCCAATCCCAGTTCAGTACCATAACGCAGAGGCGGCATACGGGGCACATCATCACGGTCACCATTGTCGAAACGGCCGCGCACATAATCCGAAAACAACGACAGTGACAAATTTCCTTGAGGCAGCCGGTAAAGCGTGGCATCAATTCTGGATTCATAACCGATGAATTCCGCATTGCGCTGGTCGTATGCAAAAATTGATACACATTCCGCAACACTGACACAACGCTGCCGGATGACTTCGTTGTCAACTTCATAAACCAGGCCGGTATTACGCTGAAAAATAAAATCGCTAGTGCGACTATAATAGCCATTGAACCGCATACTGATGCGCTCGGTTTTCCATTCAAAACCCAAGTCGACCATATTTGCGGTTTCATTATTTAGCCGAACATTGCCAATATCAAAACTGCGTGTAGACAAATGCGGGCCGAATGAAAACAGTTCCTGGATATCCGGTGGACGTACGCCATGGTTGTATGTCAAAGTAGCAGTGAAATCCCGCCGTGGATTCCACTGCAAACCTAATGAAGCAGACACCGCCTGAAAATCAAGTGAATCGGGCAATGCCACAGGTGACAACGCACTACCCCGCAGCCTTAATTCGTTTGCTTGGGGATTCACCTGAGAATGTTCGAATCGTAGACCGCCCTGCAAGGACCAATTGTTCAAGGTGTATGTTTGCGTGGTATAAAGGCCGATTGATAGCTGATTTGTCTTCGGGATAAACGTTTCGACGCCGATTGCCGAAAATTTCCGGTCAATCCACTGCAAACCGAAGGTACCACTAAGATTACGGAGTAAACTGTGTTGCATTTCTACACGGCCTTCACCTGTATCATTGTTGAATCGGGTGAACGGTGATCCGCCTTCAAACTCGGTATGACCGTAGTCGACAAGGCCGTAACGAAAATTGATACTATCAATACCTTTCACCGGTTCGTACCATTCGGATTTGAAATCGTAACGTGTTTGCCGCATATTGATGCGAGTATTAGGAAATAAAGCTTGCGGACCGAAAATATCTTCAAATCCTGTAATATCATCCAGTCTTGGCAATATCGTTTCCAGGCCATCCAGATGATTCGGGTCGAGACCATGACTGCCCCTGGGAACGCCATAGCGACTGTCAGTATGTGAGACCGACATGCCTGCCATTACTTGATCTCCCAGCCATGAAAACCCGGTAAAGCCACCAATGCTTCTATTGTCGGTATTCGGTATTCTGCCACTGGCATTGGATATTTCCGTCAGTCCAAGTTGTTGCGCGGCAAAGGTTTCATCAATGGCTTTACCCGGTATCCTGATATTACTGCGGTCGCGAAAGAAGCCACCCAGATTGAGCGCGAACCGGTCTTTTCCGGTGTTTAATGTAAAGACCGAATGCGTGCCATTGCCGTTGGTGTTATACCGGCTCTCGACGGTACCGCTGACGGCTTTTTTTGCTCGTCGCTCCGGTATACGGCCATCACTGACATCGATGATGCCGCCGATTGCGTTTCCGCCGTAACGAACAGTCTCAGGACCGCGCAGGATTTTAATGTCATGCGCAAACAAAGTATCGATAGCCAATGCATGGTCGGGGCTGAGGCTGGTTGCATCGTGTGTACCGATGCCATTTTGCAGGACGCGCACGCGTGACCCTGTCAAGCCGCGGACAACCGGAACACCGACGCCGGGACCAAAAGATGCATTGCTGACACCGAGCTCTTCATTCAACGTTTGACCCAGCGTATCACTTTGCTGTAGCCGCAGCGCGCGGCCTTTTAGTATACTGGCACTCGATTTTGGTGCAGGTTCCGGCATGATGCCAATGACGTTTATTGGCGTCATCTGAATCACGGCACTGTCTCCGGTAGACGCTGATGAAGTTTCATGCTGTACTGTTTTACGAACAGCATCTTCCGCCAAAACGTTTTCATTTGCCATGACACAGTTCACAACAATAATAATCGCCATTAACCGCGCGAATAGATACATTCCGAATACAGTGATATTTTGCTAAAGC
>DOOY01000230.1 GCA_003514765.1 Nitrosomonas sp.
TGAATGAGTCCGAAAAGAAACGTCATGATCCATAGGCGGGTGTGAATAATCGGATAGAGATTATGCAGTGCAGCCACAAGCACTGATGCGGCAATGACCGATTCCACCCAGCGTGAAGGCAGACTCACAAAGCCGAGCACGGCCAGGCATAACGTAATGGAATGCGCGATCGTAAAAGCGGTTACGATCTTAAGTACTTCCCACAAGGCCAGGCGCAAAGAATGCTGAGGCAGCCAGCGCCCGGTTTGCCAACATAAAACGGCGGGCAGAAGTAAACTGATGAGAAAAAGAATATGGTCAAAACCAATCCAGATATGCCACACGCCTTCCTTTCCGAACTGAATAAATTCACGCCAGGGCGCGGGGTTTTCAAAATCCACGTGGATTTTCCGTTGCTCGGGACTCAATACGCCTGTCTGTATCTGGCCGTCGTGATCGACTTGCAGCAGTCCGCGGTGCAGTGGGTCCAAGTCAAACAGCAAGTCATACGCCACTTCAAATGTATTAGTCGCATCAGGGCAAGTCATTGCAAAACGCAGCACGGCATAAGCCCCATCTGTATGATGATCGACCAGATGCTCGGGTGCCTGGTGCCAGCAGCGGGCATCAATGCCACGCACCTTTAAGCGGGAAAATGCATATTCCGTAACGGCATAGTGCCTGGCGCGCAACTCGCCCCATGTAATTCGCCCATCGCCGTTGCTATCTAATCCAATGGCATAATCAAGGTCGCGCAATGCGATATCCCACTGTCCCTGAATTATGCCGTCTCCTACTTTAAAACGCAGATAGCTGTCACTGGCTTTATGTGCAAACGTATGGCCGCAAAGCAGGAGGAGCAGGATGCCGATGAAAATAATACTGAAGTGGCGATTCATGACAGTTCTCCCAACAGTCTGGCCAGCTGACTGTCTTCCAGATTTACCGATCTGAGCCAGTCGATAACCGGTTGTGCCGCCGCCGGATCGTGTTGTTGCAAGGCGGCTTCAAGCAGAATGCGCGCATCCCAGGGTTCGCGCTGTATGCGCCAGTTATCCACGGCCAGTTTTAATGCCTGCTCAGAATCGTGCAGAAGATGCAGCGTGAAACGTGCTTCATCCCGGAGATGTTGTGTTTCTTTCCGCAGCCGGCTGGCGGCAAAGCGTGCCTTGAGTGTTTCGATATCGCTGTCGAGTTTCGGTGCATTCAACTGCTGAGCTGCAAGCGCCAAACGCAGCATTAAACCGTCCGATTGGGCAGTTTGCTGTAATAAGCTTTGTACCGCCTCTGGCCGGTTCTGATCCAGTAAAAAATCGCCATACGTACCTAATAAATAATTATCTTTCCGGTCAACAGCAAGCGCCATCTGAAAATATTGTTCGGCTTCATTATATTTTTCTAACCGTGCGGCGGTTTCAGCCAGAATTATCAACGCCCAAAGTTTTTCCTGCGGTGCTGCAATAGGTGTTTGCTCAATCGCTTTCAGTAAGGCTTGATGGCTCTCCTGTGCACGGCCGTTTAAACTTGATATGCTGGCGGCACATGCCGTTGCGAGCAAGTTGCTGCTTAAGCGAAATAAAGGAAAACAGCTTCGGTAAGCCGCTTGATAATCTCCTTGCACCTGATAAATGGCGGCTTGCGTCAGCCATGCCTGAATGTTGCCAGGCTGCGCCCGCAAAGCCCGGTTCAGATCGTTGAGTGCATTTTCGAAATTATGTTGGCGTTGACGTAAAATCGCCCGCAACACGAGCACGGTTGGCGGCGGCTGATCCATATGCCACCAGGGCTGAAGTGCCGCCTGAGCATAGCCTTCGTAGCGCGGATCGGCCATTGTTTTTCCTATTTGCAGGTAACTGCGTGCTAGTTCGGCAGCGAGTGCCAGGTCGGCAGGAGACTTTGATAACGTGTTACGCAATTGAAGCAGTGTTTGCATGCCGACATTGCCTGGCGCCGGAAGTTTTTGCAGCACAACGGCATCGTCCGCAGGAATATAGGGCGCTGCATTCAACGTAGAAACAAAAAAAACCTGATAGGGAATAACCCAACTTAAAATAAATAATTTCAGAAAATAATTCCAGTTTTTGAATATATTACAGCCAGTAGCTGTAATGGAGTGGATGGATGTGCTTGTAATCATCGTCGACACCTTGGTAAATTTGAGTGCTTTGTCCTCACTTACCCTCGGGAGGATGAGTGAGGGTTTTTTGTGTAGCTGTTTGTAGGATTTGTAACAATTAGTTACAAGGATTTGCGTCCATTTCGGCGCAATCGATATGGCGGCGATTGCGCCCATCCTGCGGCGTAGGCAGAAATGGGAAAATCGTGTAAATACCATTCGTTGTCAAATTGGACCCCGGTGCATCCGCCAGATAATTGACGCCGTCGCCAACACGGGCTTCTATAAAGGCTGGGCCACCAACGACGCGTGTTGCGATATCAGTGACATCATCGTTAGGACGGCGGCCATTAGGAAATCCGGCAGGATCCGGTGGCGTCGCCAGCCCACCCAATCGTTTTTGATCTTGCGGTGCGGTAGGCGGGATATGCAAATTCAGTCTGAGCAATTCTGCACAAGGCCAACCACAATTGGCGCCGTGTAATGACTGGCTCGGGTATTTCAGGAGTAATTGCATTAAATCTGTGCGTGGTGTATCGGGAACCGGCAATCCGAAAATTAAGTTAAGTGCTGTTGCCAGTGAAGGGGTTTTGTAAAATTCCTGGAATTGTGCTTCATCTTCGGGTTCGGACGCATTCCAGATATCTTTACTCGGTGTATCAATGATCAATTCATTGACCAACGGATTGGCCATTCTGGAAATCTGGACATATTTTCCAATATTGTGCGTTTTTCCGTTCTCCCGTAAGACTTTGATTTTCTGTCTACTGGTGGATGCGTATAGGCCAATGATTGGAGACTGAGTCATGTTTACCGGTTGTTTGTCGTGTGTAATCTGTTCAATCGGTACCTCTATGGCAATACTGCTGATGTTAAATCCACTAAATCGGTTAATTCCAAAGGGATTAATATGATCATTGGCATCTTCCTCTTCTGTCAGTGCCGGCACCGGGCGTCGTAAATTGACCGTGTCAAAGACAGCGCCAAGATCAATATAAAATGTCTCAGAGCGCTGACCTGCGAATACACGCATTCCCGTTTTGCTGTCACTATAAATTCCTTGCGCCGCCAAAGCTTCATAATCCGGCATTGTTGCGGGCCCTGCGTTTGACGGTACCGCTACCAGCGTTTGACCTTTGAACAATCTTTCGCGTTTATGACCCATAATCCTAGTGACAGTGTACGTCTGGCGGCGCGTCAAGCCCTCCGAGCCGGGGCCATCCAGCGCCGTTATACCTTGAAGTTCGGGAACGGCAATGTTGGGATTGCCGATAAATTGCAGTGGAAAATTCAGCAAGCCAAGCGCCGGGCGGGTTTCAGTCTCAAATTGAATTTGATAGATGACGTCTTCAGCTCTGCCGTCTTGATCGTTATCAATATGGATCTGGTACAGCACGTCATCGTCAAAGGCGAAATAATTCGGCCCGTCTCCGGGATCCTGACCTGGTATTGTGTTGAGAATAAACACTGCCTTGTCTGGGTTTTCCCAGCTTCGAAAAGCATACACATCGGTATTATCTGCCGCCGGGTCAAGTGCGATCAGCGGCGCTTCACGGTGGCTGGCGCTGAA
>DOOY01000222.1 GCA_003514765.1 Nitrosomonas sp.
TAACAAAGCGCTGATTAATAAAACAGTGGGTTGAATCATTACCACACTTTTCTTGAGTATGATAATTGTTGTTTGGATTGCTGGGTATCTGGGTTGTTAAACGTCATTGGACTGTCTCCATTTACATTTAATGTTCAAAAGACTCAAAGCGCGTGACTGGAGCGCTGTCGGGCTGAAGATCAATTACAGAATAGTGGCTTGTGGTCAATAATATATAAGAAAATCAATGTGATGCGCTGTGAGAATAATCACAAATTAGATGTGAAACACTGACCGCGTTTGTGTTGTACAATCTTGATCATTAGAAGCCTGAGATTGTTGATAAGTATTAAAGGAGAAATCAAATGAACGAGAATTTTGACAAATCAGCTGTGCTAAATTGTCTCAGCAAGATTCTTGAACTGGAATTGGCAGGCGTAGTCCGTTACACGCACTACGCCTTTATGATCTATGGCTACAACCGTATTCCGATTGTTTCCTGGTTGCAGGCGCAAGCTGATGAATCCTTGGCGCATGCCCGCGAAGCTGGCGAGATGATTACACATCTTGGCGAGCATCCGTCCCTGGCAATAGGTCCTTTACTGGAAACGCACCAACATGACATTGGCAACATATTACGCGAGTCTTTGGAGCATGAGCGTGAAGCACTTGCGAGTTATAAAGCATTGTTGTTTCTTGCGGAAGGCAATTCCGTCATGCTTGAAGAGTATGCTCGTCGGATGATTGCTGCGGAGGAGATGCATCAGGGTGAGGTGGATAAAATGCTGCGCCGGCCGGGTGACGTAGCGGCTTTTTCAGAAGCGAAGGAGGTTTAGCGAGCTTTGAAAAACAATTTACATTGTTGTGGAGCAACGAATTGCTTCAGATATGTTTTTTAATGATCATCTAATCTTTTCCGATTCTTCGTTTGCCATCTCCTGCACTTCGGCTGTTGTCAGTTGTTCATCCGTTTCGCCGGCCCAGGTTGCATTGAACGGCAACGTGTTTTGTACATGCTTGGCTTGATTGAAGTAGGCAAGCAATGTCATATCCTGTAAGGTAACCGGTATAGCGGTGGCACGCGGATTGTGGATTACTTCGCCAAGAAGGGCCTCATTGATCATGATATGAGGGCGTGCATTGATTTGCGCTTTGAGTGTTGATCGCGTTGCTTTCAATAATTTACTGAACAGTTTGTCATGATTGCGTTTATCGTCCTCCAGTACAGCGTAGGTTTGCAGATATAATTGATTACCGCGCCAGCCGAGCAGGCGGGGCTGATTCACCACGCGCACCGGTGTGCCGACTGAAACGTTGTTAAAGATACCCGCAATATCTTCCGGATACATGCGTATACAACCAAAACTGCCGCGCAAACCTACGCTTGGCGGTTTGTTGGTGCCGTGAATGGCGTAACTTGGCCACGCCAGTCTTAACACGTGGGCGCCCATCGGGTTTTCCGGCCCGGGCGGCACAACAGCGGGCAGAGGATTGCCGTTATTCGCATATTCTCTATGGATGGAAGGTGTCGGTATCCAGACGGGGTCTTCATTTTTTGCAGTGATACGGGTTGCGCCTTCGGGCGTTTTCCATCGTATGCGCCCAATGCCGACCGGGTGTGTGACGACTTTCCGGAGCTCGCCGGCTCTGGCTTCTGGAAAATAAAACAATCGCATCGCGGCAAGATTAATCACAATGCCTTCGCGTGGTGCATCTGGCAGTACGAATTGTGTGGGAATGATGATCCGGGCACCTTCACCTGGAAGCCAAGGATCGATATCGGGATTGGCGCTTATGATCTCTTCGTATCCTAGATTGAAACGCCGGGCTATATCGGAGAGCGTGTCTTCATGTTCAGCCGTGATCACCTGGACTGAACCGATTACATCGTCACGGAAAGGATCGAAACTGAATTCATGGCTGGCCAGCGGAATAGGCAGCGCGTTCACCGTTGGCGCTTCTGGTGTTTTAGTCAAAAACGACTGACAGCCGCTCAGAAAAAAAAGGACGCTCAACAGCCCTAATGCTGCGTAGCGAATATACCGCCCACGGTACATCGACCCTGTATATATTTTAATCATTTATATTTATTAGAATAATTATTTCTATTTAATGTACTAGCTTTTTTTTTATATCTCAATACCGATGCAGAAATACAGACAACAATTGCGATTATCCTTATACTAAATAACAACACATAACAATCTATCAATGCTTTTCCAGGCTGTATTTTTACAAATATTATGGCAAATATCGGTTTTATCGGCCTCGGTATCATGGGAAAACCCATGGCCGGGAATTTGATTCGAGGAGGACATACATTATTTCTTCAAACGCGGAGTGGTGTGTCGGATGACCTTGTTGCATTGGGCGGCTTCGTATGTGCGACGCCGCAGGAAGTAGCGCAGCAAGCCGAAATAATCATCACGATGTTGCCGGATACGCTGGATGTGGAAAAAGTGCTGTTTGGTGAAAATAGCATAGTTGCCGGATCGGCAGACAGTTTCGAAGTACGCAAGGTGATCATCGATATGAGTACGATTTCGCCGCTGGCAACGCAGCAATTTGCCATAAGGATCAATGAACTCGGTCATGATTATGTGGATGCACCGGTATCGGGTGGAGATATCGGTGCGCAGAATGCGGCGTTAACTATTATGGTCGGTGCGGATAAAGCGGTTTTCGCCAAGGTGAAACCCATTTTAGAATTGATGGGAAAGCAGGTGACCTTGATCGGCGGTAACGGCGCCGGACAGATTTGCAAAATCGCCAATCAGATTATTGTTGCATTGACGATAGAAGCGGTGGGTGAAGCGCTGTTATTTGTCTCCAAAGCGGGTGCAGATCCTGAGAAAGTGCGCCAGGCTTTAATGGGAGGATTTGCGGCTTCCCATGTGTTGGAAATCCATGGTGAGCGCATGATTAATCGCCGTTTTGATCCGGGTTTTCGTATTGAATTGCAGCAAAAGGACCTAGACATTGTGCTTGCCAGCGCTTCTGCACTTGGCATCAGCTTGCCCAACACAGCGACGGCGCATGAACTGTATAATGCCTGTGTCGCACATGGCGGCGCAAAATGGGATAATTCGGCCATTGTAAAAATGCTGGAGAAGTTGGCTAACTACGAAATACATAAAAAAACAGAATAAAGCAGGTAGAACACTTTATTCGGATATTGCTCATGTTATTAACAGACTTAATTAACAAACTACACGCGTTTTTACCGGCAGAAGCAGTGCTGCACGAAACGGAAGATCTCGGGCCCTACGAGTGCGATGGTCTGTCCGCTTATCGGCAAACGCCGATGATAGTCGTGTTGCCGCAAACGGAAGCACAAATCATTCAGGTGTTGCAGCTTTGTGATACAACCAAAACTCCTGTCGTAGCAAGGGGAGCGGGTACCGGTTTGTCGGGCGGCGCGTTGCCGCATGCCCAGGGCATTCTAATGTCTCTGGCCAAATTAAACCGGATTCTGACAATCGATCCACTTGCACGTACGGCCCGTGTCCAGCCCGGCGTCAGGAACCAGGCCATCAGCGATGAGGCTAAACCCTACGGCTTATATTATGCACCTGATCCGTCATCCCAGATTGCCTGTTCAATCGGCGGTAATGTGGCGGAAAATTCCGGTGGGGTACATTGCCTGAAGTATGGCTTGACCGTGCACAATATTCTTAAATTGCGGGTTTTAACGATAGCAGGTGAAATCCTTGAAATCGGCGGTGATAGTCTGGACAGCGCGGGTTTCGATTTGCTTGCATTAATGACCGGCAGTGAAGGCATGCTTGGAATTGTCACTGAAATTACCGTGAAACTGAATCCAATCCCCGAAAAAGCGCAATTGGTCATGGCGGCTTTCGATAATATCGAGAAGGCGGGCAATGCCGTGGCCAATGTGATTGCTGCCGGTATTATTCCCGCCGGCATGGAAATGATGGATAAGATCACCATTCATGCAGTCGAGGCGTTTTTACATGCCGGTTATGATCTGAATGCGCAGGCGATTCTGCTTTGTGAGTCGGACGGTACGTCTGAAGAAGTT
>DOOY01000171.1 GCA_003514765.1 Nitrosomonas sp.
ACAGATGTGTCCTGGGGAATGATTTTTCCTTATGTTGATGCGGTGCCGCGCCATCCATCACAACTCTACCAGTTTTTTCTCGAAGGTGTTGTATTGTTTCTGCTCGTTTGGATCTATTCGGCAAAACCCCGTGCACTCGGCGCCGTAACCGGTTTGTTTATGATCGGCTACGGGGTGGTGCGGTCGATCGCAGAATTTTTCCGTGAACCGACAGATGGTTTCATGGGTGAGCTGACACTGGGGGTGACGATGGGGCAGTGGCTGTCACTCCCAATGATTCTGGCAGGTTTGGCTTTGATGATCTGGTCTGGACGGCAAAAGCCAATTGAAAGTAAATCAGTTAATAATCCTAAATTTCGTAAAAGAAAAGTTAGAAATTGATGGTGGCTTGTGTATAGAAGTAGTTGATATCGCCTCGATGACCTGCGTTGGGCGCGTTGCGCATAAATTCACCGGAAAAAAGATGAGTATAACCCGCTTCAACTGTCATGTTTCCGGGTAATAACTGCCATTGGATTTGCGCATCCAGTTGTGAACCGACAAAACTGCCGGAGCGGCCTGCGGGATCTCTGACGCCGGTGATGCCCCATGCATCCCGGTCCGATGCCAGCCATAACATACGATAATCCATAGATGCAGCCAATCGATTGTGTGGTTTTAGATTCAGGCGTATGCCTGGCGCGTGCATGTTGGCGCGTGCTAGCGCGCCATAAATGCCGGTCGGTCCGAAATCAAATCGGCGTGCACCATACAATGTGTCAAAGCGTCCGTTTTTGCCATCGTCAGGGTTTTTGTCGCCGCTGGCAAAGTCATAAAGTACGGCCATTCTGGGTGTCCATATTGTTGAAAATGTGTAGCCAACCGTCAGATGATGAAAGTGTGCGAAATGATCAAGGGGTCGGGCAGTTGCAGGTGATGCATGGGATTTGCCGATTTGAAATGCGGATTCGAATTCGTAGTCAATACCGGCAGAGGCGGGTGTACGGAACAATCGAAAACCCGGTGTGTAAAGCTGGCGGTTTTGCGTGAGACGGTTGGATGTGTCCTGTTCATGCAGGCCGAATATAAAAAGCTCGCCACGCCCGGATTTTGCAAAATTATTTGCGGCAAAAATTCCCCATAGCTGTAGATCAAAGCCTTCTTCGTCAAAAACAATGTTGTTGTGGAGCAGTTGATCCGGTGTATCGGGAAGGCGGACTACCGGTAGCGTCCAGAATCCCCGCAGATGCATGTCTGCAAAATTTTTGTTGCCATGCCAGTTGATATCAATGCCGGTAAAGCTGTTGATGGTATTACGGAATCTGTTACGTGCTACAAATCGGCGGCTGCCTGCATCGAGCGTCATTCTACCTGCCTGCGCGGTGAAATTTCCGTGCATAGTGTCGGGCCGGTGAAATTCAAGATAAGCGCGCAATAATTCGGTGGGATTAACGATGGTTGTATTGAGTAAAGCGTTATTATCCGCTGCGGTGCGCGAATCCTGCAGTTCGGCGCCGATAGAAAAACCGGCCGGTAATGATATGCGCCCATGAACCAGTGTGCGAAATGCAATGACATCGGTTTCGCCTGACTGACTCGCTCTAAATTCATTATCCATGAATTCATACCGGGTGCGATGGTCTATCTGGAGTGAAAAACCCTGCGGCATCAGGTTATCGTTCAATGTCCATTGTGCTTGCAGGGGGAAACTCGTCAGTATAATAATCTTGCAGACAAGTACAAGGCACAAGCGGGTAAATGAACGCAGATACATGATCAGTCTGAATTTAAAGACTAATTATACTACTGATCCGGGTTTCGCAACTGGATTCGGGAAGATGTAAGCTGTATTTGCAGCGTTTACAACAGATACAGCTCGTCTTATTTTTTGAGGTGCAGTCCAAGGCGATCCATGCGATAACGCATGGATCGCACCGTAATACCCAGTAGTTTCGCTGCGGCGGTTCTGTTGTGCCGGGTTTGATCCAGTGCTTTGGTAATGGATTCCTTCTCCAGTTTATCAAGATAGTCCTGCAATGGCAGTTCCTGGTCAGTTATGGTCGGTGTGTTAACGGAAATTTTTGGAATTTCTCTGGGTTTGAGCTGCAATTCGTTTTTACCGATTTTTTCGTCTGAACAGAGTGCCAGCGTGCGTTCCAGAATATTTTCCAATTCACGTACGTTGCCGGGAAAGTCATAGCCTGCAAGTACGGCAAGCGCTTCTTGGTCGAGGCGGCAGATGGGTCTTGCCGTTTCCCGGCAAATTTTTATCAGTATCCGCTCTGCGATTAACGGAATATCCTCGTACATTTCGCGCAGTGCAGGCATGTCCAGTTCAATTACATTTAACCGGTAATACAGATCCTGACGAAACAGACCATTTTCAACGCATTCACTCAGTTTTTTGTGGGTGGCGCTGATGATGCGCACATCAATATTTTTTTCTTGTGTATCACCGAGTTTGCGTACTTGTTTTTCCTGAATGACTCTGAGCAGTTTCACCTGCATGGCGAGCGGTAAGTCCGCGACTTCATCCAAAAATAGCGTGCCGCCGTTGGCAGCGAGGAAAAAACCATCATGATCTTTATCAGCGCCGGTGAATGCGCCTTTTTTGTAACCAAAGAACTCGCTTTCCATAAGATTTTCGGGAATGGCGCCACAATTGACCGGAACGAATGCCTGGTTGTGGCGAGCGCTTCTTTCATGAATCATTCTGGCGGCCAGTTCCTTGCCGCTGCCTGATTCGCCGTTGATATAGACAGCAGCCTGGCTGCGTGACAGTTTTTCTATGGTTGCGCGCAATCTGCGCATGGGTTGTGATTCACCGAGCAAGGTGCGCCGGTTTTTTGTGTTTTCTGCCGGTTTTACTTCTGAATGTATCGGCGGCAGACTCAAAGCTGATTTGACCAGTGTGCGTAACTGACTTAACGATACCGGTTTGGTCAGATAATCAAAAGCACCTGCTTTAAGTGCTGCAACGGCGTTTTCCGGTGTGCCGTATGACGTGATAACAGCAACGGGCAGGCCGATACAGTGTTGCGTAATATATTGCACCAGATCGAGTCCGGTTCCATCCGGCAATCGCATGTCGGTCAGACATAACTGAAACGAACGGGATTGCAGTAATTGTCTGGCATGCTGCGTATTCATGGCGCTGACGACATTCATACCCATGCGCGCCAGTGTTAATTCGAGCAATTCAATAATATCCGGTTCATCATCAACAACCAATACATGTGGCGCTGCTTTATGAACAGCCGTTGTCTGATTGTGCTCGTCTTTTCTAGGCATGATGATTGATGACATTCCTGCATAAAACTCTGAAATGCCCGCAACCCGTGTTGCAGATATACTCAAGTGCAGCGTGGTTGGCCTCGCACAGTTCACGTGCAATATAAAGACCCAAGCCGGTACCGTTGGTCGCGGTAGTAAAAAAAGGTTCGAATAGCTGTTTCAACTGGATGGCGGGCACGCCCGTTCCATCATCCCGGATATCCAGCAGCATTCTGTTTGTGGAGGTGCAACGGGTGAGTTTGATCATGATGCTGCCTTTTTGTTTGCGGCAATGCCGCCAGGCATTACAGCATAAATTCCAGAGTATCTGGCGCAGATGATCGGGGTCGAAGTTAATCAGACCGGTTATGCCGGTATCCGTGTAATCGAGTTGAAAAACTGTTTTATCAATTTTTTCTATCAAACAGAAATCATTGATAAAGCAATCAATAAAGCCGATGACATCGAGAGACTCAACTTTGACGGTATCACGTCGATTCAGCTGCAGCACATCCTGTACAATTTTGTTCAAACGGTGGGTGTTATCGTTAATGATGCGCAGCAGGCGGTGATTGCCGCCGGTACCTGCAAATAGTTCATCTTCCTCCAGGAGCTCCGCTGCATGGCTGATGGAAGACAAAGGATTGCGGATTTCATGGGCGATATTGGCTGTCAGCCGGCCTAATGCAGCCAGCTTCAATTGTTGTATCTGTGATTGAATTCGGCTGGTATCTTCCAGATAAATGACGACACTTGCGTATGAATTATTTTCAATGGGGATAAAGCGGGTTTTGACCA
>DOOY01000325.1 GCA_003514765.1 Nitrosomonas sp.
GGCACAATATGATCAAGCAGCCGTTGATAGTGGGTGATCAGAATGATGGCATTATCTTTGTTGCTAAGATGATTGACGCCCTTGGCAACTGTTTTCAGCGCATCTATGTCCAAGCCTGAATCGGTTTCATCGAGGACTCCGAGTTTAGGTTCGAGTAAAGCCATTTGCAGGATTTCGTTACGTTTTTTCTCGCCGCCGGAAAATCCTTCATTAACGCTGCGATCAAGAAAATCGGGGTTCATTTCCAGCAACTTCATTTTTTCACGAACAAAATCATCAAATTCAAGCGGGTCAAGTTCCTCATTGCCGCGTTTAGCTTGTACAGTATTGTATGCAAGACGTAAAAACTGACTATTTGCCACACCGGGGATTTCAATCGGATATTGAAACGCCAGGAATATGCCCGCCTGTGCACGTTCTTCCGGATTCATTGCCAGCAAATCCTGTTGTTCGAATTGAACATTACCTTGTGTGACAGCATAGTCCGGGTGGCCTGCCAATACTTTGGCGAAAGTGCTCTTTCCAGAGCCATTTAATCCCATAATGGCGTGTATTTCGCCACTTTTAACTGTAAGATTGATGCCCTTGAGTATTTCAGTACCATCAGTGCTGGCATGCAGGTTTTGTACATTGAGAATTGTTTGACTATTTTGATTGATCATCCGACACTGCCCTCTAGTTTGAAACTCAGTAGTTTTGTGGCTTCTACTGCAAATTCCATCGGTAACTGTTGAAATACTTCTTTGCAAAATCCATTTACAATCATCGATACTGCTTCTTCAGCACCAATGCCGCGTTGCGCGAAGTAAAATAATTGATCTTCGCCGATCTTGGATGTCGAAGCCTCGTGTTCTACTTTGGCACTGTTATTACGCACCTGAATATAAGGAAAAGTGTGCGCACCGCTTTGATCGCCAACTAACATAGAATCACATTGAGAGAAATTGCGTGCATTTTCGGCTGTAGGATTGATACGAACAAGTCCACGATAACTGCTATTTGACTTGCCGGCAGAAATACCTTTGCTAACGATTGTACTGCGTGTATTTTTCCCGAGATGGATCATTTTGGTGCCAGTATCTGCTTGCTGATAATGATTGGTGACCGCAACGGAATAAAATTCACCAACAGAATTATCACCGCGTAAAATACAGGAAGGATATTTCCAGGTAATGGCAGAGCCGGTTTCAACCTGCGTCCATGAAATTCTGGAATTGACGCCCTTTGCAAGACCGCGCTTAGTGACAAAATTATAAATACCGCCAATACCATTCTCATCACCGGCATACCAGTTTTGCACAGTGGAGTACTTGATGTCCGCATTATCCAGCGCAATGAGTTCAACAACCGCAGCATGCAGTTGATTGGTATCAAATTGAGGCGCGGTACAACCTTCGAGATACGATACCGAAGCGCCTTCTTCGGCGATAACAAGTGTGCGCTCGAATTGGCCGGACCCTTCTGTGTTAATACGAAAATAGGTAGATAAATCCATCGGGCATTTAACGCCTTTTGGAATGTAACAGAAAGAGCCGTCGGTAAATACAGCTGAATTCAATGCCGCAAAAAAATTGTCACCTACAGGCACGACAGTGCCGAGGTATTGCTTGATTAATTCAGGATGTTTTTGCACCGCTTCTGATATAGAGCAAAAAATAATGCCGACTTCAGCAAGTTTTTCTTTATAAGTTGTCGCGACAGATACGCTGTCAAATACGACATCGACGGCTACTCCCGCAAGTGCCGCACGTTCATGCATAGGCACGCCCAATTTTTCAAATGTGCGTAACAATTCAGGATCGACTTCGTCCATGCTCGTCAGTTTTTTCTTGGGCTTTGGTGCCGCATAATAGCTAATCGCTTGAAAATCTATTTTCGGATAATGAACATTTTGCCAGTTTGGTTCTGACATAGTGAGCCACTTCTGATACGCTTTCAGACGGAAATCCAGAAGCCATTCAGGCTCGTTTTTCTTAGCTGAAATTAAGTGAATCGTTTCTTCATTGAGCCCTTTAGGAGCAACTTCCGATTCAATGTCTGTTACGAAGCCATGTTTGTATGGTTGATTAACCAGATTTTGTAATACAGCACTCATTGAGTTTGTTCCTTTGTTTATAGTTTCTTCACGTTTGAGGCTTTGTAGATGTTAATTTGCTGTAATAACAGAATATGCTAATTATCTATTAAATTGTTGTTTTGTTTATGCTTTAGCAGATTCCTTCAAGTTGAAGCTTTCACCGCAACCGCAGGTGTTGTCAATATTAGGATTGTTCAATTTAAAATAACTGCTAAGACCTTCTTGAATAAAATCAATCTGTGATCCATTAAAAAATGGCAGGTCTTTTGTATCTACTACAACTTGCGTATCATGTGATGTAAATAATTGGTCATCGTCTTTGATTTCATCAGCAAAGTCATAAGTATAAGAAAAACCCGAACAGCCAGATTTTTTTATGCCTATGCGCAATGCAATACCATTGCCGCGTCTGGCAATCTGTTGTTGGATTTGCCTGGCAGCATTTTCAGTAAGCGTAATTGTCATAATATTTCAACATTATTTCTATTTATCATGAATAAAAAATCTTAAACGTCATGAATTTATTAACCATAACGAATAATTATTTTGTTTTTAGTTTGGAGCTGAAGTTCAGTTTTGCAAAATTTCTGACATGCTTTTACTCAAATTGTTCTTTCACAATCCACAATCATTAGCATACCGATCAAACCTGATTGCTCACAATAAACAGCAATGCTGAGATGGTTTATAAATGGGCGCTTATGAATCAAGCTGCGGTTGAGCTGCGCATATCAAAAATAGGCATGACTTCTTTTTCTTGTTGCATTTTTTTCTGATTTTCGACCAGTTCCTGAAGTGTGACTGCCCCAAGATATTCGAATATCAGATCATTCAGTTTTGCCCATAAGTCATGTGTCATGCATTTGCTATCATTATGACAATTCTCTTTGCCACCACACTGCGTTGCGTCTATAGGTTCGTCAACAGCAAGTATGATATCCGCAATCGAAACTTGTTCAAGTCCTTTGGCTAGACAGTAACCGCCACCTGGACCACGCACACTGTCAACAAGTTCTGATTGGCGCAGTTTAGCAAATAATTGTTCGAGATAGGACAATGAAATTTTTTGGCGCTGACTGATGTCAGCCAGTGTTACAGGACTGCTGCTTTGTTGCATGGCGAGGTCTAAAAGTGCTGTTACAGCAAATCTGCCTTTTGTAGTAAGTCTCATGTTGATTGCTCCTTGGTAATTTTTAGTAGAGATTAAGAAAGCACCACTCAAAGTAAGGAATACTTGATTATTTTTGTCAACTATACAATTCCCGATCGAATTAGTCAACTATATTTTATAGAATGAATTGTAATAATTCTGAGAATCACTTTAAAAACGATTCATAATGAGTTTAATTATATGATTTAAATGGATAATTAACATATTTATAAACATAAAGATAAACCTTGTTACTGTCAATTTACAAGTCTATTTCAATAGCTATTTTGGAGATATTGAGTAATTCGGTCGATAAAAACTAAAAGCG
>DOOY01000165.1 GCA_003514765.1 Nitrosomonas sp.
GCATTAACCTGGGGTTCTTTTTCAACACAACCATCAATGACCGAGCCGTCCAGGCTGATTAAGGGTGCTTGCAAAATCTGTTCGGCGCTACGGTTAGCTTTAATCAGGGTTAAGTGTTCATCAAATACCAGTACGCCCGATGAAAGATTTGCAAGAATGCTTTCTAAATGGGCGCGTGCACTTTCCACCTCGTGTTGATTATGCTGAGCGATTGCACGCGCTTCCTCCAGTTGTTGCGTCATTAAATTAAAGGATTCTGTCAGTACGCCCAGTTCATCACGGCTTTGCACCAGATGGCGGCGGCTGTAATCGCCCTGCGCGATTGCTCTGGTGCCTTCAGCCAGCATACCAAGCGGTGCGCTTAAATTCTCACTTAACAGAGAAGCTGTAGCCAATGCCGAAAAAAGCGATAATAAAAGCGCTAATGTTAAGGTTACACTATATAGTCGCGTCAAACCCTGTCTTGACAGTGAAAGCTCTTGGTAATCCCAATAGCCTGCTTGCACTTTTTCAGCATTCTTGGCCAAGTAATCCGGTACTGACTGTAGTAACTGGAGAATTCGAATGTCATCATCCAAACTTAACACATTTACAGGTGCCAGTACACGCAGATACAATCCTTTGTCAGCTATCGGTTCAATGGCGCCGTATACTTTCTGGGTTCTAATATGGCGCATGACTGTTCTACTGGGCACCTGAGGAAATGATGCCAGATTAGTTTCACTTGAAAAGGCGATCACTTTTCCGTCCTGGTTAAATAGGGTGGCTTCTTCTATCTGTGATTGCAATAATAATTCGTTCAATGCTGCCACATGCGAAATAGATGGTTCGGATAATGTCAGGGCCGCAACTTTGGCTTTTTTCTGCAGATCCTCCAATAAATTTTCCAGCATTGTCTGTCCCAAGTGCAGACCGCTCTCAAGCGCTCGATCAACTTTGACATCAAACCAGGATTCAATACTTTTTTCAAGGAACTGCACAGAAACCGTATATACCAGTACACCGGGTAAAATAGCCATTAACGAAAAAATCAGCAATAAACGCAATGCTAATCTAGAACCGAATACGCCCGATTTGAGACGCCGTCTGAATCGCAACAGCAGATATCCGACAACGATCATAAAAAGCAGTACGAAAACGATATTAATGATCAGCAGTAACTGGTAGCGACGTTCAAAAAAATCAGTATTGGCGCCGGCTGTTGCCAGTAAAAACAGCATGACTGCTCCGAGCCCGGCGCCGATGATCAAAACATATTTCATTGATCGCCTGATATGTGAAACGGCTGTTCCGGTGATGGCAGCTTCATACGCCATTCCAAGCGGTCGGAACTCAAATTCCACGCGCTTGAACCGAGCGCTTCAACCTGAAAAGGTTTGGGCATGCGTGTTAAATCAAGCCATAATCTCAGTATTGCAGTGTAATGAACGCTGGGTTTCAGTTCGTGTGTTATCGTCAGGGGGTGATCCTGCAGTTGTTGCAATGACCGTAACGCATCTTTCAATGTAGTGAAATTTTTTGAAAATGTGCTATCGCTGAGGTGATACTGTCGTGTCAGGGCGTGGTATCTTAAGCCAATGCGTGTTTTTATGCGCGCGACTTCCTTGTCGAACCAATACCAGCGTGGTTCAACAAGGGTAAACTTGTTGACAAAGTAAAGCACAACGCCTTTTTCAAGCGCTTTTTCAAGTGTCGGATTTAATTCAATCTTGGAATCGATACTGACTGCATAACCGTTGTCCACAGCAGCGAGCTTGAACGAGTTTACTTGAATGCTGCCGTAGGCGAATGCGTTTGAAGCACATAGCCATGCAGCCGAAAGCGTGCATATGAGAGCCAATTGTAACAACCCTGATTGTTTCATGATAAGTTTATCGTTTATGCAAGCGCGTATAGAAAAAACCATCATGTTGACTATCTGGTAATAGTTGTCCGTCCTGTATCTCAGGTTCTGAGAGCGGTTCAATCCGAGCATCGGAATGCTGTTGTAAAAATTGTTCTATCTGCAATTTGTTTTCTTCTGGAAATATTGAACAGGTAACATAAAGCAACTTACCATTTCTTGCTAAAATTTGCCATAAAGCATGCAAGATTGCTTGTTGCTGAACGGAAAATTTATGTAAATCACTTTCACGCCGCAGCCATTTAATATCAGGGTGCCGGCATACCACGCCAGAAGCTGAGCATGGCACATCAGCCAGAATACGATCAAATAATTTTCCATCCCACCATGCGTCGGGGTGAGCCGCATCACCGCAGACGATGCCTGCCGCACGCTTTTGTAAGCGATCAAGATTTTGTTTAACCTGGGTAAGTCTGGTTTTATGATTATCAAGTATTGTCAGCGAAATATCTGTCAGCTCCAACAAATGGCCGCTCTTGCCACCCGGCGCGGCGCAGGCATCCAAAACGCGCATGCCCTGATGTACATCAAGCAAAGGCGCGGCTAACTGAGCGCCGGCATCTTGCACGGAGACCAGTCCGTCATTAAACCCGGGTAATTTTTCAACGCCAACAGGTTTTTTGAGTAATAATGCCTCAGGCCATATCAGCCTTGATTCCATGCCGTTATCTGAGAGCAGTTGCTGGTAGGCTGTTACACTGATTTTGCCTTGGTTGACGCGTAAAGTCATGGGAGGACGCTTATTATCGGCATTCAGGATTGCATGAAAATGCTGTGGATATTGGGCGCGCAACTTGTCTATCCACCATTGCGGATGAGAATATAAGCTCACTTCTTTTTCTGCTGCCTTTGCTAACAGCTTTTCTTTCTGCCGGATGAA